>CAZGRB010000128.1:0-6506 GCA_964527695.1 uncultured Ruminiclostridium sp. | reverse complement strand
GGCTTTTTTCTTGTTGTTTACATAAACTCTGCTTGCCTGATTGTTTCCTACGATTACAACGGCAAGACCTATTGAAAGACCGTCTCTTTCAATTTCAGCACGGATTTCATCCTTTACCTTCTGCGATACTGCTTTTCCGTCAATTATTTTTGCCATTTTGAAATACCTTCCTTATTCATCGTTATCATCACCCAGAATACTGGGAGCGATTTCTTCATTTTTATTGTTTTTGACTGCATTCTTCATAGCTTTATATGCTTTAGAAGTTTCAGCTTCAAGTTTTACAGCTGTGTAATATTTTTCCATTCTGGTTTTTGCTGCTTCGGTATCTTTCCATCTTACATAATTTTCGGACTTGCTCACTCTTATTTTTAAATAAATTACAAGAATAAGACAGAAAAGGGCAGACGCAAAGCCTAAAAGCTGTGAAACTCTCAGCGGACCGATATATAAGCTATCCGTTCTCAGCCCTTCAATGAAACCTCGTCCTGTTCCATACCATATCACATAATAGAGGAATAACTCACCGTCAAACGTCTGGATTCTGGAAAGGATAAAATGGATAAACACGAGGCCAAGAGCACACCATAAACTTTCATAAAGGAAGCAGGGATGCACAAGTACGCCGCTACCCATTTCGCTTTGAATATGCGAACCTGTCATACCAAGCAGATAATTATCGGGTGTTGCTGCGCCGTAAGCTTCCTGATTGACGAAATTTCCCCATCGTCCGATTGCCTGACCTATAAGGAATCCTGTTCCGCCTAAATCCATAGCGGTAAGCATTGAAATTTTCTTGTGCCTGCAAACAAGAATACCGCCTATAACGCCTGCAATAATACCTCCGTATATTGCAAGACCGCCCATATGAATTTCGCTGATTGCCGTCCAAAGTGTAAATTTATAGGTGTTCTCAGGATTGAGATTCCAGAATATGCAGTAATATGCTCTTGCACCTGCAAATCCGCATAAACCGCCTATAAGGGCAATATCTGTAATATCGTCGCTTGTGAAACCGTATTTTTTTCCTCTCAGGCTGCAATAAAGCACTGCAAGAAGTAAACCTGCTGCAATGATAATTGCATACCAGTAGATATTAAAACCGAAAACTGAAAATGCAACACGGTTTATAGGTATTTCACCAGAAAAAAGATTCGGAAACTCAACCGATTCGGATAAAAGATTAATATAATTCATTTAATATACTCCCTTGTCAGTTATTGGGTTCGATTATGGATAAACAATAGTTATCAAGGTCAAGCCTGTTCAGCATTTCCATTGCATCATCATAGGTGAGAGAGGCAGCAGTTTCAGCGGCAGAGAAAATATCCCTGTCCTCAAATTGTGCCATCATACCGCTTCGTGCGACCTTTTCTGCATTATCGAAACTGAATAATTCACCATAGGTCATCTTTATGCTTGTTCTAACGTTTTCGTGGGAAAGACCTTCCTTTTTAAGTCTGGAAAGTTCTTTAAAAACCTCTTGTGCAACCCTGTCAGGGTCGTGTGCTATTCCGCAGATTATCGGTACAAAAAATCCCCTGCCTTTTGATACGCCAACACCGAAGGAATCATTGATTATTCCTTCATCATAGAGTCTGCCGTAAAATTCCGAGGAATCTCCGAGTGCAGTTTCAAGCATTATATTAAAAGCGAGATAATCCTTAAGTGTGTTTTCGGGATAAGGAATTTTAAAGCCAAGCTGGAACAGCGGCATAGCACAGGCAAGCTTCTGAATAATCTTCTTTTCTTTTACTTCTGACGGTTCTGTCGGAATAATTACGTCAATTTCAGGGTCTTCCTTGCATTTAAGAAGCTCATCACAAATTCCGAGTGCTTCTTCGGGGTCAAAATTACCTGCAATTGAAAGAACCATATTATTTAGATTATAAAATGTGTTATAACAGCGGTAAAGGAGCTCCTTATCAATATTCTGAATACTGTCAACTGTACCGGCAATATCAATTCTGGCGGGATTGCTGTAATATATACCGCTCATACAGTTATAGAAAACCCTTGTACCAGGGTCATCAAGATACATTTTGATTTCCTGAGTGATGATTCCACGTTCCTTTTCCACATTTTCATCTGTAAAATAAGGCTGCTGAACAAGATTCAGAAGAATTCTGAGATTTTCACTGAATTCCTGAGTACTCGCAAACAGATAAGCAGTACAATCGAAGCTTGTAAAGGCGTTTGCATGAGCACCTGTTTTTGCATAAAGCTCAAATGCGTCACATTCATCATTCTCAAAAAGCTTGTGTTCGAGATAATGTGCAATACCTTCGGGTACAGTTATATAATCGTTGTCATATTTTGTTTTGAAGGTTGTGTCAACAGAACCGTATTTTGTACCCAAAATTGCATAAGCGGAACTGAACTCACCCATAGGGTAAAGGCAAATGGTGCAGCCGCTGCGATGCTTTATAACACGTTCTCTGCCGCCGAATACATTTCTGATATTAACATTGTTCATTCCGCTTTTTCCTCCTTTGAGGTAAGAGTATAAACAGTATCAAGCTTCATGGATTTCGCTGCAGCAATAACCTGGTCTTTGGTAATGGCTTCAAAATGTCTGATTTTTTCCTCAGGTGTGGTATAATCGTCATCATATATACAACCTGAAATCCAGGTCGAAATTGAATCCATGCAGTCGTTTGAAGCCTTATGGATAGTGCCGATTGAAAGCTTTGATTTGGCCATATCTTCATCGGTGAAGTTGCCTTTGCGCAGTTCATCAAGCTGCTCATTGATTGCAGATATTGCTTTATCGAGATTTTCCTTTTCCACACCGCTGGATACGGTCATGGCAAACTTTCCGCGTCCGAATCTGGATGAACAATAATAACAGAGTGAAAGCTTTTCTCTTACAATTTTAAACAGCTTCGACGAAACATCACCACCCAGCATATAAGCCGCCAGAGTAGCGTGTTTCCACAGTTTTTCGTCATAATCGGATTTATAAATCATTACAAGCTTGCTCTGTTCAATGTCCATTGTTTCCGTGACAACAGCAGGCTTGGCTTTGATTTTACTTCTTTCTGTTCTGGGCTTTAGGTCTGGTCTGCGTTTTATTTTTTTAAAGGCTTCTGTGAATATTTCCTCCACAACAGTGTAATCGGCAGGACCTACGCAGATAATTTCCACATTCTTGGTTTCGAGAATTTCAAGATATCTTTCGTATGCCATTTCTGCGGTTATTTTTTCTATATCCTCATTTTCGCCTAAATTACGCACAGCGGCAGGCTCATTCTGAAAAGCAACAGTGTTTGCTCTTATAGCTGCATATCTGCCTTTGTTGTTGATTTCATTATTGTTTGCATCAATCAGATTCTGCTTCTGAAGTTCAACAACTGCTTCAGGGAAGACGCCATCTTCAAGATAAGGGTCAAAGATACAGTCTCTGAGCATTACAGCGATTTCTTCCAGTACATTTTCTCCGTCGAAAGCATATTCATTGCAAAGAGAGTAGGAGAATAAACCAAAATCCTGTGTATCACCGCTGTTTTCCACGAAATCGTTTATAGATGAAGCGTAAAGCTCTGAAAGACGATTGTTAAGCTCCTGCATTGTTTTATATCTGCTGTTGGAACGGGAAAGAACAGCAGTAATCAGTGCATTGAGCGAAGCATTTTTTCTGTCAAGAATATCGGAAAAACATATTTCAATACGATTTTTCTGAAAACGCCTGTCCTTGTAACAAGAAAAATGAACGCCGTCGGCAATCCTTTTTCTGCTGAAATTTTCAATATTCATATTTATAGTTCCTTTTCTTATGAAAATATTAACATTATATCATAAAAAACAGA
The DNA here is from genome assembly GCA_964527695.1 of uncultured Ruminiclostridium sp. GTDB lineage: Bacteria > Bacillota > Clostridia > Oscillospirales > Ruminococcaceae > Ruminiclostridium_E. Next base: position 2,697 of record CAZGRB010000128.1, on the reverse strand, counting down.
TAATTTCTATATTTTTACAAAAAACTCATCTATTTTTCATATTTGCGGTGCTCAAATTTCAGTATACCACTGTCGCTTATGGTTATAACCCCATATGATGGTTCACTTCTGCCACGAGGAGAAGAAGGACTGCCGGGATTGAACACGTGGACATCGCTCATAAATTCATAGAAATGAATATGAGTATGTCCAAAAAGGGCAATATCACAACCATTTGCCTTAGCGGTAGCGGCAAGAAAGCTGTGGACTGAATGGCGGTCAAAGCTGTGTCCGTGCGTAAGATAGAATTTATGACCGCCATATGTAAATGTGCGGTATACAGGACTGTCGCTCCAGTCGTTGTTTCCTCTGACAAAAAGGAAAGCTTTTTCAGGGAAAAGGCTACGCACATCATCAAATTCACGTTCACCATCCCCGAGATGTATGAACATATCTGCGTTTATATTGTCGTTTACGATATCATAGAGTGCGTCAAAATCTCTGTGAGTATCTGAAATAACTATTATTTTTATCATCTTTGTTTCTCCATCTGAAATACCATAATATTATACCATAAATTTTATATAAAATCAACTTTGTAATTGACATTTTGACAATAAAATAGTAAAATAGTACTGTAACAATAATTTAAGCTTTTGGACTGGAGAAAAAATGGAGCTTTTATCATCTTTAAATGAAATGTCTGCCGCTGAAGGTTTTCCTGTAGTACTCCTCGGTGCTTTGCAGGCTTTCGGCGCACTTGCTTTAATAGTCGGAGTTCTTTTGGTTATGGATAAGGTGCATAAAAAGAAACATCCCGACGGAACTAATGAAAATGATAATATTTCCGAATCTGATGACACAGGAGAAGGTAAATGAAAAAGGTTATGGTAGCAATGAGCGGCGGAGTAGACAGCTCTGCAGCGCTTGTTGTTCTTAAGGATAAATATGAGCTTATTGGTGTAACGCTTAAGCTTCACGATGGCGAATATGAGCAGGAGGGTCAGAAGACCTGCTGTTCACTCAGTGATATTGAAGATGCCAGAATGGTTGCTTCACGCTTTGATATAATGCATTACGTTTATAATTTCAAGGATATTTTCCATGAAAAGGTTATAAAAAATTTTATTGACAGCTACGAACACTGTCTTACACCTAATCCGTGCATTGATTGCAATCGTTATATCAAATTCGAGGGGTTGCTTGAAAGAGCTGTTTCACTTGGCTGCGATTATATTGCAACAGGGCATTACGCAAGAATTGAATATGATGACGAAAAGGGCCGATGGCTTCTCAAAAAAGCTTCCTCTGAAGACGGAGAAAATGACAAGGATCAGTCATATGTTCTTTATAATCTTACACAGGATCAGCTTTCACGTGTTTTGTTCCCTCTTGGAGGAATGAAAAAGACTGAAGTGCGTAGAATTGCGGAAGAAAACGGTCTGATAAATGCCGCTAAGCCTGATAGTCAGGATATATGTTTTGTTACCGATGGCGATTATGCGTCATTTATTGAAAGGAATACAGGAAGAAAATCCCCTGCTGGCGATGTAATCAATGCTGACGGTAAGGTTGTCGGCAGACACGATGGTCTTATCAATTATACAATCGGACAGCGCAAGGGGCTTGGTATCGCATTCGGAAAGCCAACCTATGTAATCGGAAAGAATGCGGCAGATAACACCCTTGTAGTCGGTTCAGAACAGGAATTATTGAGAAAATCCCTTATAGCTGATGATCTTAACTGGATTTCAATTCCTGAACTGACTGAACCTATTATCTGCAAAGCAAAAACCAGATACCGTATGCAGGAACAGCCTTGTGTTGTTTATCCAGAGCCTGATGGCAGCGTATATGTGGAATTCAATGAGCCTCAGAGAGCAATTACACCGGGTCAGCGTGTGGTTTTCTATGACGGTGATACAGTTATCGGCGGCGGAGTAATATCGGAGTAATCGGCAATTAATTTTTTAAAACACTTTATTTTATCATTTTTTATGGTATAATAAAAAGATAACAATGATTTGCGGCAAGGAAAGGAAATGACCTGATGACAGAAACAGCAATTGAACTGGACAATCTCGAATATCTTCACGCGATTTTCGGGGATTTTGATTCAAATATTACAATTTTACAAAAAGAATACGGCGTTTCAATTTTCAGCCGTGACGGTAAAATAAAAATCACAGGTCAGGAAGACCGTGCACAATGTGCTAAAAAGGCAATACTCGGTCTTATCGAACTGCTTGACAAGGGTGAAACAATTACTGACCAGAGCGTACGTTATGTAATCAGCCTTGTGAACGAGGGTACAGAAAATCAGGTTGCCGCTCTCGGCGGAGATACTGTATGTGTAACCTTTACAGGTAAGCCTGTAAAAGCAAAGACTCTCGGTCAGAAAAAATATATAGAAAGCATAAAGAATAATACTATTGTGTTCGGTATCGGACCTGCGGGTACAGGTAAGACATACCTTGCCGTTGCTCAGGCTGTAAAAGCACTTAAAAATCACGAAGTAACCAGAATTATTCTCACCCGTCCTGCTGTTGAAGCAGGTGAGAAGCTCGGTTTTCTTCCGGGTGACCTTCAGAACAAGGTTGACCCATATTTAAGACCTCTTTACGATGCGCTTTTTGATATGCTGGGTGCCGAAAGCTTTCAGCGTAATCTTGAACGCAATATTATTGAGGTTGCTCCTCTTGCATATATGCGAGGCAG
>CAZGRB010000127.1:0-6534 GCA_964527695.1 uncultured Ruminiclostridium sp. | reverse complement strand
GAGCTTCTCCCCGCTCTCAAGAAGGCAGGCGTTGTTGACGCAGGCGGTATGGGCTTCCTTGTAATCCTGAAGGGTATGCTGAATGTCTTTGAGGGTAACGGAGTAATCGAAACAAAGGATGCTCCCAAGGCAGAAAACACTGTTGTAAGCACAAATGCTGCAGGCACTTTTGAAACCGACATCGAATTCACCTACTGTACCGAATACATTGTAAACAAGAAGGAAGGCTGCGGCGACTCAATGAAGCTCCGTGCTTATCTCGAAAGCATCGGAGACAGCGTTGTGGTTGTAGACGACGACAATATCATCAAGGTTCATGTTCATACAGAACACCCCGGTAATGCCATTGAAAAGGGTATCACCTTCGGTTCTCTCGTAAATCTCAAGATTGAAAATATGAAGGAACAGCACAAGAACCAGACAGAAAAGGTTGAACTTGAGAAGAAGAACAAGCTTCCCCACGTAAAACCTGAAAAGGATTTCGGTTTTGTTGCAGTTGCAAATGGTGCAGGTCTCGAAGCACTGTTCCGTGACCTCGGTGTTGACAGCATTGTAAGAGGCGGTCAGACTTCCAATCCCTCCACTGAGGATATTCTTGAAGCAATTCACGCTACACCTGCTCACACTGTTTTTGTTCTTCCCAACAACAAGAACATCATTATGGCAGCTGAGCAGACTGTAAAGCTTGCAGACAGAAAGGTTATCGTACTCCAGACCCGCTCAATTCCTCAGGGTATCACAGCAATGCTTGGCTTTGACCCATCTGCCGACGCTGACACAAACAGCATTGCAATGACAGAGGCATTTGACCGTGTAGGTTCTGGTCAGGTTACTTTTGCAGTGCGCGACAGCGAGGTTGACGACAAGAAGATAAAGCAGGGCGATATCCTCGGTATGGAAAACGGCAAGCTCGCCGTTGTTGACAAGGACCTCACAAAGGTTCTTTACAAAGTTACAAAGCACCTTATCAAGGGCGATACAAGCTTTATCACCGTAATGTACGGCACAGATGTTTCTGACAGCGACGCCGAAAAGGCTTTTGAATATCTCCGCTCAAAAATCAGCAATGATATCGAAATAAGCCTTGTAAACGGCGGTCAGCCTGTATATTACTATCTGATTTCCGTTGAATAAATAAACATATTTCTGCCGCATCTGATTACAGGTGCGGCGTATTAGTTAGAAAGGAGTGAGTAAATTGACGACAAAGGACGAAATTACATATCTTAAAGGCGTAGGCGAAAAGCGTGCGAAGCTCTTTAAAAAGCTGGATATTGAAACTGTCGGAGACCTGCTCACTCATTATCCGAGGGATTATGCGGATTTTACCGCACCTCAGCCTATTTCAGAGCTTGAACCTGAAGAAGCAGCAGTTTTCAGCGGTATAGTCATCAAAAAGCTTAAACCTTATATAAGTTCACGCTATTCAATCTACAAGGTGATAATTTCCGACAATACCGATAATATGCTGCTCACCTTTTTCAACAGCCAGTACACCTTTGAAAAGCTGGAACAGGGGCAGGAATACATATTCCACGGAAAAATCAAGGGTACAATACTTGCGAAAGAATGTCAGTCGCCCATATTTATCAGCGCAGATGAAAAAAATCTCCTTACGCCAAAGTACAATCTTACAGCAGGACTTACGGCAAATATTGTTTCAAACTGTGTGAAAAATGCACTGAAAAACTGCGAAACGGAGGATTTACTTCCCGATAATATCAGAGAAAAGTTTGACCTCTGGGATTATAAAGACTCTCTTCAGGGAATTCATTTTCCTGAAAATTATGACGAATTACTCTGCTCACGAAGAAGGCTTGCTTTTGAGGAGCTGCTGACATTACAGCTGGGATTAAAGCTGTTGAAAGGGAAAAACCGCAGCACAACCTCCATAGTTATGGAGAAAACCGACATTTCGGACTTTTTCGCCGCTCTGCCCTTTACTCCCACAAATGCACAGCTGAGAGCCGTTAATGAATGTATAAGCGATATGCAGAGCGAAATCCCTATGAACAGGCTTTTACAGGGCGATGTAGGCAGCGGTAAGACTCTGGTTGCGGCGGCTATATGCTGTTTTGCTGCCAAGAACGGCTACCAATCCGCACTTATGGCGCCTACAGAAATTCTTGCGAAACAGCATTACAACACACTGAAAAACTTTCTTGAGCCTATGGGGATAAATGTTGTTCTTCTCACTGGAAGCAGCCGTAAAGCAGCGGTATACAAGGAGCTTGCCGAGGGGACAGCAGATGTTGCGGTAGGTACGCAGGCGCTTATTCAGGAAAAGGTAAAATTCAGGGATTTGGGACTTGTAATTACCGATGAACAGCACCGTTTCGGCGTTGAACAAAGGGCAATTCTTTCCGCAAAGGGAATGAAGCCTCATACTCTCGTTATGTCGGCTACTCCTATTCCCCGTACGCTGGCGCTTATTATTTACGGCGACCTTGAGATTTCGGTGCTTGATGAAATGCCGAAGGGGCGTATTCCTATAAAAACCTATGGGGTTGATACGGGCTACCGTGAAAGAATCTATAATTTTATAAGAAAATATATCAATAACGGCTTTCAGGCTTATATCGTCTGCCCTCTTATCGAAGAAGGCATCAGCGAAAAAGCAAGTGCCGTAAAATACTTTGAAAAGCTTAAAAATGAATATTTCTCTGACATTCCGATTGGCCTCCTCCATGGAAAAATGAAGCAGAAGGAAAAAGACGAGGTAATGGGACAGTTCAAGGAAAATGAAATTAAGCTCCTTGTTTCAACTACGGTTATCGAAGTAGGAGTCGATGTGCCCAATGCTGTGATAATGGTTATTGAAAATGCCGAGCAGTTCGGTCTTTCACAGCTTCACCAGCTCAGGGGACGTGTAGGACGAGGAACGGAACAATCACACTGCATCCTCATCACCGACAGCAGAAGCGAATATACAAAGGCGAGAATTAACACCATGGTACGGACTTCTGACGGCTTTGAAATTGCCAACGAGGACCTGCGTTTACGCGGCCCGGGTGATTTCTTCGGCTCAAAGCAGCATGGCCTACCCGAACTGAAAATTGCGGATATGTCGTCTGATGTTGAAATCCTGCAGGAAACAAAGATACTTTCCGAGGAAATACTGGAAGATGACCCCAAACTTACAAAAACAGAAAATATGGGGCTGAGAAAGCTGGTCACAAGGCTTTTTGAGAGGAATAAATAATGAAAGAAAAGTCATTATTTTATCATATTTTTATCACATTTTACATTTACAATTAACTGGATGGCTCTAGAGAATAAATTAAGATTATAGAGTAGTAATAGCCATTAATTTATTCGGAAGGAGGAGCCGCAGTGCGCAACATAACATCACAAGAGAGAACATATATTGTCTATCTATATAAAAATAGAGGTATGTGGGAATCAGATATCGCGAAGAAATTAGGACGCTCGAGAACAAGCATCAGCCGTGTACTTCAAAAAATGGGCTACTGGCGAGGAAAAAAGAAATAGCAAAACCGTTCACGGTATTAAAATACCGTGAACGGTTTTTCAGTTCATTTCAAGCTGTTCAGCAGCACCACACATATTTTCTATAAAAATACCGTAGCCCATTGCGGAATCGTTTATAAGCACGTGTGTCACTGCGCCTACTATCCGCCCGTCCTGTATAATGGGACTGCCGCTCATTCCCTGCACTATTCCGCCTGTAAGGGATAAAAGCTCCTTATCGGTTATGCGGATTGTCATATTCCTTGAAGCGGAGGTGCTGCCGTAGTCAATTTTTTCTATTTCAATTTCATACTCCCGGGGCATCATCCCTGCTATTGTTGTATATATAGTTGCCTTACCTTTTTTGATTTCATCACTGTACGCTATTTCCATAGGGTCATTCAGAACAGGTGAAATATCGGAATAGCCGAAAACTCCGTATTCGCTGTTGATTTCCACTGTTCCTGTTTCGCCGTCCGATATGAACGCTCCCCTTAGCTCGCCAGGCACACCGTCAGAGCCTTTAAGCACATCGGTGATTGTTACAGTGGTGATTTCTCCGTCAAGAAGCGGCAGGGTCATACCTGTGGAAATGTCGCTTACGGAGTGTCCAAGCCCCCCGAAAATATTATTTTCGGGGTCATAAAAGGTCATTGTGCCTATTCCTGCACAGCTGTCCCTTGTCCACAGCCCCAGCTTATATTCCCCGTCATCGTCGGATTGAACAGGAGTTGCTGTTATATTTATAACCTGTCCGTCACGGATTATTTCCAATGTGCATTTGTCTGCAGAATCCTGAACAGCCTCACTCAGCGATACGCTGTCGCATATTTCAATGCCGTTGACAGAGGTTATTATATCGCCACGCTTAATTCCTGCCGCTTCGGCGGGAGAAATGCAGTCTGCAGGACTGTTTACGGCGCCGAAATCAGTTACCACTACCCCATCGGTAAGCATTTTTATTCCAAAGGGAGTTCCGCATGGTACAAGAGTTTTTCTTTCCTCATATACTGCGCATATCTGCTCCTGCTCTGTGCGCTGCAATCCGTCCGCATTAGCTGTAATAAGACCTGCCACAGATATAAACAATGCCACAGCAGAACAGTATAAGGCTCCGTATTTTTTCTTCATTTTCCCTTTTCCTTTCTTTTTCGTTCACATCTATATAATCTGCACTGCACAAAGCTTTATAAGTGGAAGTTTTTAAAGATTTATATTGCCTTTTATGCAAATTTGTGCTATTATATTCTCAGGTAGTAAATTATATTCGGAAAAGGTAAATAATATGAAAGCAATTAATATAATCAAAAAAATTCTTAAAGGCATCATGCTGTTTCTTGCCGCAATATGGGGAATCGGATGCGGCGTACTGTTCCCTTCCGTTATTCTTCTTGTGGGTTCAGATGTAGTACCGGCGGAAATTGCGGAAAGTCCCGTTATAATAATCTGGCTGATTACTTCTGCAGTCGGTTATATTATTCCCTCCATACTTGCAATGTGCAGATTGTGTAAAACTGCATCTGTTCTGTCTGTTGCAGGCTTTGCAGGAACGCTTTTCGTATATTCGGGCTTTGCGGAGCTTTATCAGCATACAGAAGGAAGCAATGGCCCCACAGAGCTTTATATGCCCTGTATGTTTATTACACTTCTGATTATTGCAATTACAGTTCTGGAAAATGCTGACAAAATCAAGGCGGCTCTTGATAACAAGCATGAAAAGAAAAATGCTGCAGCGCCCTCAATTTTCGGTTCCGATAACGACAATTAAAGGAGGATTCTTATGGCACTTTTAGATGAAAACATCCAGTTCCATCTTAAAACAACAGCTGAACAGGTGGGAAAATACGTAATTCTTCCCGGCGACCCAGGCAGAGTTGAAAAAATCGCAAAATACCTTGATGATGCACAGTTTATTGCTTCAAACAGGGAGTACACAACATATACAGGTACACTTCTCGGCGAAAAAGTAAGCGTTGTTTCAACAGGTATCGGCGGTCCTTCTGCGGCTATTGCTGTTGAAGAGCTTATCCGCTGCGGCGCACATACCTTTATAAGAGTCGGCACGAGCGGCGGTATTGATATTAAGGTTGTAGGCGGCGACCTTGTTGTTGCAAGCGGCGCAATCAGAGGCGACGGCACAAGCCGTGAGTATATCCCCGAGGAATATCCTGCAGTTGCGGATTTTGATGTTGTAAGCGCACTTAAAAAGGCAGCTGACAGTCTTTCTACAAACGAACTTGGCAATGGCTGTCACGTGGGTGTTGTTCAGAGCAAGGACAGCTTCTACGGTGAAATAGAGCCTGAAAAAATGCCCATTGCTGAACACCTTGTAAACCGCTGGGAGGCTTATGTCCGCTGCGGCTGTCTCACAAGTGAAATGGAGGCGGCAACTATCTTCTCGGTTGCTATTGCCCGTCACGTAAGAGCAGGTGCAGTCCTTACCGCATTATGGAATGTGGAACGTTCAAAGGCAGGTCTGCCCGACCCCGTATGCCACAGCAGCGAAAGAGCTATAAAATGTGCGGTTGAAGCAATTAAAATCCTTATAGAAAGCGATAAATCCAAAAATGTATAAATATATTCTGTTTGACCTTGACGGCACTCTGCTCAACACCTATAAAGGCGTTTCCAACGGAGTAAAATACACCATGAATTATTATGGTCTTCCTGTTCCCGAGGAAAAGGAAATGAGGAAATATCTGGGACCGCCGTTGCGTGACTCATTCAGCAGATTTGCAGGTATTCCCCATGAAAAGCTTGATGAGGCTATCGCTAAATTCCGTGAATACTATTTCGATAAGGGTACTCTGGAATATGAGTTTTTCGAGGACCTGAAGCCATCCTTTACCAGACTCCGTGAAATGGGCTGTAAGCTTGCTGTTGCAACATCCAAGCTTGAAAAGGGGGCATTCATTATTCTTGAAGATGCAGGATTGCTGGAAGAATTTGATTTTGTCTGCGGTTCAACCCAGGACGAAAGCCGTTCCACAAAGGATCAGGTAGTTGCGCACGTGCTTGAACATTTTGGCATTACCGATAAATCTGAGGTATTGCTTGTCGGCG
>CAZGRB010000126.1:0-6611 GCA_964527695.1 uncultured Ruminiclostridium sp. | reverse complement strand
AATTACTGTCCTACAAATGTATAAAGATTGCCGTCATCAGGACTGAGTTTTACACCCTTGATTTCAAATAACTCGGTAAGGGTTACAAATTCATAGCCCTGTGCCTGTAATTCAGGGATAATTGTATGTAATGCTTCTACCGTTTTACTATTGCCCTGTGCGTCATGGAGAAGAATGATGCCGCCGTCCTGCGCCTGTCTGATAATCACCTTTGCACGGCGTTCTGCAGTAACCTTATCATCCCAGTCATTGCAGCCGAAACCTGAAATAAATGTAAGGTCAATGGTATCATACATTGTATTATTGATTGCAATATAAGGCGGACGGAAGAATTTAGGCTCTTCACCTGTAATTTTAACAATATAGTCATTTACATATTCAATTTCTGCTTCGATTTCCTCAACAGAAAGTTCATTCATATAAGGATGGGATTTTGAGTGATTTCCGATATCGCATCCCATATCGTAAGCACGCTTAACAGCTACTTCACTTTCAGGATTGATATTATTTCCAATATGAAAGAACGAACCCTTTATTCCGTATTGTTCAAGAACATCAAGAACTTCATTTGTTGTAGTTGTATTCGGACCATCATCAAATGTCAATGCAATATACTTTTTCTCAGTAATTTCCATTATTGTATCCTCCGTAGTCGTTTCAGCTTCAGTTGTTGTCTCGTCTGTTGTTACAACTGTCGTTGTAGTTGTTGTGGATTCTTCGGTAGTTACAGTTGTTGCAGCAGTGATTTCTTCGGTAGTTGCAACTGTTGTCTTATCCGTTGAGCTTATCGTTTCCTTGATTGACGTTTCCGAAACTACATTTTCAGTCTGTATTTCCTCAATAACTTCAGTGGTTATTTCCGTTTCAGTAGATGTAATTACTGAATTTAAAATATCGTTCGCTACTATGCTTTCTGAAGTTGTTGCATCTCCTGTGCCGGTATTAGCGCTGCACGAAGATAATGAAGCCATAACAGAAATAAGGATAGATAAAAATATTCTTTTCTTCATTTTGCATTCCTTTCTATTTATATCTGTATAATGATATTTTCTCAAAGCCGTCAAGCAATTCCTCTGACATTTTAAAAGCTGCTGCAGTGCCGAGAGCCACACATTCAAGCGGATTATCAGCAACATAACACGGAACCTTGACTCTGCTTGAAATCAGTGCGGGCAATCCTCCGAGAAGTGCTCCTCCGCCCGTCAATACAATACCATTCTGTTTTATATCGCCTGCAAGTTCAGGCGGTGTTTTCTCAAAAACCTTTTTAATACATTCGATAATTTCTTCAACAAGGTCCGTAACTGCCTCAGAAACATCTGAATCAGTAACGGTTTCACTTACTGGAAGCCCTTTAATCAGATGACGTCCTTTGACAACCATTGTTTTTGAACCATCAGCATTGTAAACATTGGCAAGCTGTATCTTAACCTGTTCAGCTGTTTTTTCACCTATCAGAATTTTATATTTCTGTGAAATATACCTTATTATAGCTGCATCAAACTTATTGCCTGCAATTTTAAGTGATTCGGATGCTACAATGCCATTAAAGGAAACAACAGCAACATCAGCAGTACCACCGCCGATGTCAACAACCATAGTTCCGTTAGGTTTTGAAATATCAACTCCTGCACCAAGTAAAGCTGCAATCGGCTCTTCGATAAGATATACTTTTCTTGCACCTGCTGATAATGCAGCCTCAACTACTGCACGACTTTCCACATCAGTAACAGATGTAGGAACACATATAACGATACGTGGTTTTAAAAGCATGCTCTTACTTACTTTTTTTATAAATGCACATATCATTTCTTCGGTTATTTCATTATCGGAAATAACACCATCTTTAAGCGGCTTGACCGCAACTATATACTCAGGTGTGCGTCCAAGCATTCTATAAGCCTCTGAACCTACGGCTAATACACACTTTTTCTTCTTGTCAAAAGCGACAACACTTGGTTCATTCATTACAATGCCTTTACCGCCAACAGTAATAATAGTATTTGCTGTGCCAAGATCAAGTCCAATATCCACAGAACTCAATAACCAGCACCTCCAATCATTCTTGCTTCTTCAATCAGTATTTCCTTTTCATTAAGACAATCACCATCCATTACCTTTTCTAAAAGGCACTGGAGAATGCTTCCTATATCTTTACCATCATAACCAAGCATTTTGATATCATTACCATTAATAGCAAGGTTTTTAAGTGAAAAGCATTCATTCTCACTTATAATTTTTTTCGTTGTTTCTACAACTTGCATGTATACATCAATTCGGGATTGATAATCCGGGGATTTTCCTATATCATCAGCAATGTGAACAGCAATGATATCCATAAACATTCTTTCTCCGAATCTGTTAAGATACCGTTTGATTTGCCTTTCATTATTTTTGATAACAATATCGTGATTTTTTACCAGCTCAATGACATTTCTTATCGTTACATTATCATACTTATAGTTTTTCAGAAATCTTTCAGCTATCTGACAGCTTCCTTCGGCATGACCCTTGAAATGCCCCTGCCCTTTTTCATCGACCGTATAAAAATCCGGTTTACCAATATCATGCAGAAACATTGCGAGACGTAAATGCTTTATTGGTTTTATTGCTGAAACAGTCGCAATAGTATGCTCATACACATCTTTATTATGATATTTTGTATGCTGCTCAAAACCAACGCACTTTTCGATTTCAGGAAGAAGAATTGAAAAAACATCATGATAATCCCTTAAAATATTCTCACAATTACCGCAGAGCAGTTTGTTCAATTCAATCGCTATTCTCTCCTTGGCAATTTTTTCAAGAAGATATGACATAGAATGAATTGCATCAGCGGTAGCTGATTCAATAGTAAAATTATAACAGGAAGCGAATCTAAGCGCTCTCATTATACGAAGACCATCTTCATTGAAACGCTCGACAGGCTCGCCTATGGCTCTTATAATGCCACTTGATAAATCAGCTTTACCTCCATATAAATCGATTAAACCTGTTTTTTCATTATACGCCATGGCATTTATAGTAAAATCACGCCTTCTGAGATCTTCTGATAACTGCGAGGTGAATTCAACAGAATCAGGGCGGCGATTATCATTATATTCGCCGTCGATTCTGTATGTCGTTATTTCGATGGGAAAACCATCCGAAATTACAGTTACTGTGCCAAATTCAATTCCCGTATCTATTGTTCTGAAATCGCAGAAGCATTTCTTTATCTGTTCAGGTGTAGCATTTGTTGTTATATCATAATCCTTTGGCTCTATACCAAGAAGTAAATCTCTTACACAACCACCGACAACAAATGCTTCAAAACCGCAATTAATCAATTTTACAAGAATAATGCTCACGTATGCGGGCAGCTTCATAAATCAATCACTTCATCTCATCTATTATTTCATTCGCTTTTCTATAAACAAGCTCAGGTTCGTCGCCGATAAAGAATTCGCCGCTATCATAAAGAATCTTACCATTGACAACAGTTCTTTTTATATTCTGCTTGCTGCCTGCATAGACAACATTCTTTGCAATGTTGTTAAAAGGCTGCATATTGGGCTGATTAAGGTCAATTTCAATAAAATCAGCTTTTTTTCCTGCTTCAAGTGTATCACAATCATAAAGGCACATAGAATATGCTCCGTTTACCGTAGCCATTCTGAGAACATCAAGCGCATCACACGCTGCCGCATCTTCGCAGCTTACCTTCTGCAATCCTGTAACAAGGAACATTTCCCTGAACATATCAAGGCAGTTGTTGCTTGCAGGACCATCAGTACCGATTGCCACAGGAATTCCTTTTTCAAGATATTTGCATACAGGAGCTATACCGCTGGCAAGCTTGAGATTTGATGCCGGATTTGTAACTGCATATAATTTACGTTCTTTGAATATTTCAAAATCCTTTTTGCTCATATGAACACAGTGGTAACCACCGCCTCCGTAATTATACATACCAATACTGTCAAGTAATTCCGTAGGAGTCATACCGTATCGCTCTTTACAGCCTTCAACCTCTGACTTTGTTTCCGAGTTATGAACAAAAACAGGAAGCTTTCTTCTGTTTGCAAGTTCTGAGAGCTCCTTCATAATTTCCAGACTTGTTGTGTATTCAGCGTGGAAACCAAGGTGGTAAGAAATAAGCGGATTAATACTGCTGAACTTATCATAATCCTTTTCCATCTGTTCGACTGTTCCGCCGAAATTATTGATTGAATCGCAAAGAACAGTTCTGAATCCACAATCAATGCTTGCCTGTGCAATCGCATCAGTTTTCATATACATATCAAAATTAGCAGTAATACCACTTGTAAGATATTCCATAATTGCAAGCTTTGAAAGCCAGTAAACTCTGTCGGGAGTAAGCTTTGCTTCCATAGGAAAAACACGGTTATAAAGCCATTCCTGTAAAGGTAAATCATCAGCATATGAACGAAGGAAAGTCATAGCAGAATGAGTGTGGGCATTTTTGAAACCCGGCATCAGAAGATTACCGTTCACATTGATTTCACGGTCAAAAGTTTCACCTTCAGTTGATGGACCCACATAAACAATGCGTTCATTTTCCGTTTGAAGCTCACCATTGATAATTGAACATTTTTCATCTTCCATTGTCATTATTCTGGCATTATAATATCTTATTCTCATATTATACCTCATTCTTCAAAAAATTTTCAGCTAATGACTTTGTATAAGGCGCTCTGCAAATGCCCTTTTCGGTTATTATAGCTGTTATAAGCGAATTGTCTGTTATATCAAAGGCTGGATTATAACATTTGACATCAGTCAATGCAACAGGTTCGCTGAAAAATTTAGTGCTTATTTCTGAAGATTCACGCTCTTCAATCTTTATATCATCACCGGTTTTGCAGTTGAAATCAATTGTCGAAGACGGACAGAATACATAAAAAGGAATTCCATAATGCTTTGCGAGAATTGCAACACCGCTTGTACCGATTTTATTGGCAGTGTCGCCATTTGCTGCAACTCTGTCACACCCTACAAAACAAGCCTGTATTTTTCCTTGCTTCATCACAATACTGGCCATATTATCACAGATAAGTGTTACATCTACACCTGCCTTATGTAATTCATAAGCTGTAAGACGAGCACCTTGAAGAAGAGGTCTTGTTTCGTCGCTGTAAACATGAAAATTATAACCTTTTTCAGCACCAAGGAAAAGTGTTCCGAGACCGGTGCCATATCTTGAAGTTGCAAGCGGTCCGGCATTACAGTGGGTAAGAATTCCATCACCATCATTAACCAATGTAAGTCCATACTCAGAAATAGCTTTGCACATTTCCATGTCTTCATTATGGATTGCCTTACTTTCCCTTTCCATTGCATAAAGCATAGCTTCAATACCCGAGCTTACACAGGCTCTGGCGGCATTTTCCACACGTATAAGTGCATGACTGAGATTAACCGCAGTAGGTCTAGACGAATTGAGATAATCCTTAATTTTACCAAGTCGGGTTAAAAATTCGGATTCGTTATCAGCTTCAATGGATTTAGCCAGAACAGATAAACCATAACCCGCACAAATGCCTATAGCAGGAGCTCCACGGACTTTAAGCTCATATATTGCATCAAAAAAATCCTTTTCGGTTTTAAGTTCAATATAAACCTCTCTGTTGGGAAGCTGCGTCTGATCAATAATTATTACACTATCAGAATTGTCAGAAAGACGCACATTATCAATATGAATTACTCTTTCAATGCTCATGTTATCCTCTTATAAACTTTTATGAATATTAACCACCGAAGCTCGAATGAGATTCTTGAATAAGGGAGCAGCTTTATCTGCTGCTTCCATAACTTCCTTGTGTGTAAGCGGATTTTCGGTAAGACCGCAGCCGAGATTTGCAACGCAGGAAATACCGCAAATCTTCATACCTGCATGATTCGCAGCGATCGTTTCACAGGCAGTACTCATACCGACAGCATCTGCACCAAGTATTCTGCACATTCTTACTTCAGCAGGGCTTTCAAAATTAGGACCAGTAAGCTGAATATAAACACCCTGCTGAAGCTTTATATCAAGTTCTTCAGCTGTTTTTACAACTATTTCCCTTAAATCTTTATCATATATTTCACTCATATCAGGAAATCTTGTTCCTAAATCATCAAAATTAGAACCGATAAGAGGACTGGGAACAAAATTTGCAATCTGGTCGGTAATAAGCATAAAGTCACCTGCTGAAAATGACGGATTGACGCCACCGCTTGCATTTGTTACAAAGAGAACCTTGGCACCCATAAGCTTCATAAGTCTTGTAGGAAGCACAACATCCTGCATGGAATAGCCTTCATAATAGTGCACTCTGCCCTGCATTATAACAACAGGAACACCATCCATATATCCAAAAACAAAACGACCCTTATGTCCAGGGACTGTAGACTGCGGAAAACCGTCAATCTCGCCGTAATCAAGAACATCTCTGACATCAATTTCATCAGCAAGCGCACCAAGACCAGAACCTAAAATAATTGCAATTTCAGGAACAAAATCAATTTTCGCCTTAAAGCTCTCGTAACACTTCTGTAATTTTTCCTTAGCAGTAATCATTTTAAGACCATCCTTATATAAAAATTTTATATCTTATTATACCATA
>CAZGRB010000125.1:2084-6645 GCA_964527695.1 uncultured Ruminiclostridium sp. | reverse complement strand
GTTCAAGTCGTCTAAGGGTGAAATTCCTGTTTGCAAAAACGGTGCAGGAATTGATTTTTCCGAAGATACAGCGAAAATCGTTCTTTCAGAAGATGAAATTCAGATTAATGTTTCTATCGGTGATGATGAATATTCCGCAACCGCATGGGGATGTGACCTTACATATGATTATGTAAGAATAAACGGCGATTACAGAAGCTGATTAAAGGAGATATTGGAATGGAGATTAACAACGACATCAGAGCCAGCATAATGAGCGAGGCTCTCCCCTACATACAGAAATACAACAACAAGGTTGTAGTTGTAAAATATGGCGGTAACGCTATGACCAATGATACGCTGAAGCAGGCTGTTATGTCCGATATCGTGCTTTTAAGTACAGTAGGTATGAAAATCGTACTTGTTCACGGCGGCGGCCCTGAAATCAACACAATGCTCAACCGAGTAGGCAAGGAAAGCAAATTCGTCAACGGTCTCAGATACACCGATGAAGAAACTGTTGATATTGTTCAGATGGTACTTTGCGGTAAGGTAAACAAGGGGCTTGTTGATATGCTTTATCAGCACAAGGGTAATGCTGTCGGCCTCTGCGGTATTGACGGACATATGATTGAAGCAAAACAGCTTAATCCTGACCTTGGTCTTGTTGGTGAAATCACAAAGGTTGACCCCACAATCATTCAGAATTCTCTTGATAACGGATATATTCCCGTAATTTCCACCGTTGCTATCGGTGAGGACGGAACAATCTACAATATAAACGCTGATACTGCTGCTGCTCGTATTGCTTCGGAAATGAAGGCTGAAAGCCTTATTCTTATGACAGACATTGCAGGTCTTCTTGAAGACAAGGATGATGAAAGCACTCTTATCCACACTGTGGGTGTAAGTGAAGTTTCCTACTATAAGGATAAGGGCATTATCTCAGGCGGTATGATTCCTAAGATTGACTGCTGTGTTGAAGCTGTACGACGTGGCGTAAAGAAGGCGAATATTATCGACGGACGTATCCCCCACTCAATTCTTATTGAGCTTCTCACAGACGCAGGTGCGGGAACAATGATTATTTAAGGTGATTAATATGAATACAATAGAAAAATTTAACGAAAACGTCATGGCGACATACGGACGTTACCCTTTGGTAATGGAATCGGGCAAGGACGGATGTGCCACTGACGAAAACGGAAAGAAATACATAGATTTCGGCAGCGGAATCGGAACAAACTCCCTTGGTTACTGCAATGATGAATGGGTAAATGCTGTATGTGAACAGTTAAAAACGCTCCAGCATACATCCAATTACTATTACACAAAGGTTCAGGCAGATTTTGCCGATAGGCTTATGGCTGCAACAGGTATGAGCAAGGTTTTCTTCGGCAATTCAGGCGCTGAAGCAAATGAATGTGCAATCAAAATCGCAAGAAAATACAGCTTTGACAAATATGGCAAGGGCAGACACAATATTATTACACTTGTCAATTCCTTCCACGGAAGAACAATGGCAACACTTTCCGCAACAGGTCAGGATGTATTCCATAATTACTTCTTCCCTTTTGTTGACGGCTTTATTTATGCCGAAGCAAACAATATCGAAGATTTGAAATCAAAAATCGATGATACTGTCTGCGCAATTATGTTTGAATATGTTCAGGGCGAAGGCGGTGTTCTTCAGCTTGACAAGGAATTTGTAAATTCGATTTTTGAAATTGCCGCAGAAAAGGATATACTTACAATTTCTGACGAAGTCCAGACAGGCGTCGGCAGAACAGGTAAATTCCTTGCAGGCGATAACTACAGTAAGAAAGCTGATATTATAACACTTGCAAAAGGCATTGCCGGCGGCTTACCTATGGGTGCATGTCTTACAGGCCAAAAATGCTCAAACGTACTCACTGTAAGCACTCACGGTTCAACATTCGGCGGAAACCCTGTATGCTGTGCAGGAGGGCTTGCAGTCCTTGACAAAGCAGCGAACAAAACCTTTCTTGAAGATGTACGCAGTAAAGGTGAATATTTCAGGTCAAAACTCTCTGAAATCTCTGAAGTCGGCGGTTTAAGCGGTATCGGTCTTATGATTGGTATTACGCTTGAAACCAAAATGGCAGGCGATGTTGCCAAAACAGCATTAGAAAACGGACTTCTTGTTCTTACTGCAAAGGATAAGGTCAGACTTCTTCCTCCCCTTACAATCACATATGAAGAAATTGACATTGGTCTTAAAATACTCACAGATATACTTAATTCTTAAATATGAAAGGAAATAAAAATGAAACACTTACTTAAAATGCTTGATTTATCAACAGACGAAATCATTGAAATTTTAAACCTTGCCGACCAGCTCAAATATGAACAGAAAAACGGAATCCCTCACAAAAGACTGGAAGGAAAGACTCTTGGTATGATTTTCCAGAAATCATCAACAAGAACAAGAGTTTCCTTTGAAACAGGTATGTATCAATTGGGCGGTTATCCCCTTTTCCTCTCTGCAAATGATTTGCAGATTGGCAGAGGTGAACCTGTTCAGGATACTGCAAGAGTTCTTTCAAGATACCTTGATGGAATCATGATAAGAACATTCGCTCAGAAGGAAGTTGAAGATTTGGCTGAATACGGTAATATTCCGATTATTAACGGTCTTACAGATTTCTCTCACCCCTGTCAGGTGCTTGCTGACTTAATGACTATACGTGAGCACAAGAACAAACTTGAAGGACTTAATTTCTGCTATATCGGCGATGGTAATAATATGGCTAACTCGCTTACAGTCGGTTGTCTCAAGGTTGGCATGAATGTTACTCTTGCCTGCCCCGAAGGATATTATCCTGACGCTGAAATTCTTGAATTTGTAAGACAGTACCCCGATAATTTTAAAATTGTCAATAATCCTGTTGAAGCAGCCAAGAATGCCGATGTTCTCTATACTGATGTATGGGCTTCTATGGGTCAGGAATCTGAAGCTGAAATGAGAAAAGTAGCTTTCAAGGGTTATCAGATAAATGACGATGTAATGGCAGTTACAAACCCTGAATGTATGGTTCTTCACTGCCTTCCTGCTCATAGAGAAGAAGAAATCACCAACAAAGTATTCGAAGAACACGCAAGCGAAATTTTCGATGAAGCTGAGAACAGACTCCATGCTCAGAAGGCTGTCATGGTTATGGTAATGGAAAATAAGTAATTTTTAATCCGGTCAGGTTTTATACCAGACCGGATTTTCCATAATCAATTAAAAATAAAAGAAAAATGCCAAAAATACTTATATAATTTACTTGCATTTTAATAAAAAAAAGTATATAATAAATACTACAAACAAAATTAAAGGAATGATAATGTGGGGTTACAAGAAATGAACGTTTGCCTTCTCAATGACTCTTTCCCTCCTCTTATTGACGGAGTTGCAAATGCTGTAATAAATTACGCTGATACAATTCAACATCAATTAGGCTATGCAACAGTTGTTACACCAAGCTATCCGGGATTTACTGATGATTTCGATTTCCCAGTTGTCAGATATTCAAGCGTGGATACATTAAAACAATTCGGATACAGAGCTGGTTATCCTTTCAGTTCTTCAATACTTGAAAATCTCAAAGACAGTAATTTTGACATAATACATAGCCATTGTCCTTTCGCTTCAACTGTACTCGGAAGAACATTACGTGAAAAAAGCAATGCTCCGCTTATAATGACATATCACACGAAATTTGATGAAGATATTAGGCGGATTATTGAAAACCCGCTTATTGTGTCACAGATTACCAAATGGGTAGTTCTGAATATCTGCTCCTGTGATGAAGTATGGACAGTAAGCAAGGGCGCAGGCGAAAATCTGAAGAGCATTGGGTACGAGGGCGAATATATAGTAATGCCTAATGGTGTTGACTTTCCTAAAGGGAAAGCTGACGACGAAGGTGTTGCTGAATTGAAAGCCGAATATGAACTCAGCGATGATGTTCCTACTTTCCTTTTTGTCGGAAGACTTTTCTGGTATAAAGGTCTTAAATTGATTTTTGATTCACTCAGGGTACTTTCTGATAAAAGTATAAAGTACAAATTTATCATTGTGGGTGATGGCGGTGACAGGGTTGAAATGGAGGAATATGCCCAGAAGCTCGGAATTTACAACAATTGTATTTTTACCGGTGCTATTAATGACAGAGAAGAACTCAGATATTACTACACCGCTTCCGATCTTTTCCTCTTTCCCTCTCTTTATGACACAAATGGCATTGTTGTCCGTGAAGCAGCTGCATGCGGTTTACCGAGTGTCCTGATTCAGGGCAGCTGTGCAGCAGAAGATTTTACCGCATATCACAATGCCATCCTGACCCGTAATGATGTCAGAGCGTTTACATCCGACCTTGAATTTGCCGTTGCTCATCCTGCTGAGCTTAAACAGATGGGAATAAATGCCATGAATGAGGTTTATATTTCATGGGAAGATTCGGTCAAAAATGCATATAACCGTTATCTGATTGTAAAAGAAAATAAACAGATGGGAATAACACAGTGTCGTGAAAATAAAATTCAGGAGGCTCTTTATTCGTCTGTTTCAGAAATT
>CAZGRB010000125.1:0-2074 GCA_964527695.1 uncultured Ruminiclostridium sp. | reverse complement strand
CAAGCGGTTTTCAAGAGCAATCAAGCGTAAAGGTATTGTCCTGACAAATAGCATTGCTACCAACATAAAAGAACTAACTGATAAAAACAAATAACCGGAAATCCGTGCTTACTATTGTAATGCACGGATTTCAAATATAAAATTAAAGAAAACTATTGAAAAAAACAATATTTTGTGATATACTATTTAAGTATAATTCTATAAAGAAGGAAGGACAGAAAAATGGCTGATTTAATGAAAGGACTTTCAAGAACTCACTACTGCGGCGAGGTTGAAGGTGTTGGCAATGAAGTTACCGTCGGCGGCTTTACACAGAGAGTTCGTGATAAAGGAAGTCTTATATTTATAGATTTACGTGACAGAACAGGTATTGTTCAGCTTGTATTTGATGATACAACTGCAAAGGAAGTTTTTGAAAAGGCTAAAACCGTAAAGAACGAATATGTTCTTATGGCAAAAGGCTTACTCAGAAAGAGAGAAAGTGTAAATAACGATATCAAGACAGGTGATGTGGAAATTATCGTAAATGATTTACGCATTCTTTCCAAGGCTAACACACCTCCCTTTGAAATCACAAACGATACAAAGGTAAATGAAGAATTACGTCTTAAGCACCGTTATCTCGATTTAAGACGTGGTAAGCTTCAGGAAAATCTTATTATGAGACATAAGATCGCTAAGGTTACACGTGACTATTTCTATGAAAACGGTTTCTATGAAATTGAAACTCCCATGATGATGAAGTCAACTCCTGAAGGCGCACGTGACTACCTCGTTCCCTCAAGAATTCACGAAGGTAAGTTCTATGCACTTCCCCAGTCTCCTCAGATTTATAAGCAGCTCCTTATGATTTCAGGCTTCGACCGCTATATCCAGCTTGCACGCTGCTTCAGAGATGAAGACTTACGTGCAGACAGACAGCCTGAGTTCACACAGATTGACCTTGAAATGTCTTTCGTTGATGTTGACGATATTCTTGACATTGCTGAAGGATATATCCAGCGTCTCATGAAAGAAACACTCAACATTGATATTCCTATGCCCCTGCCCCGCCTCAAGTACAATGACGCAATGAGCAGATATGGTTCCGATAAGCCCGATACACGCTTCGGCATGGAAATTACAGATATTTCTGAGCTTGTAAAGAACTGTGGTTTCTCTGTATTCACATCTGCAATCGAAAACGGTGGTTCTGTACGCGGCATTGTTGCAAAGAACGCTGCTGCAACTCTTACACGTAAGGAAATTGATAAGCTTACAGAATATGTAAGAGGCATCGGTGCCAAGGGTCTTGCTTATGTACGTTGGGTTGATGATGCTCCTAACTGCTCTTTTGCAAAATTCATGGCTGAGGGCGAGCTTGAAGCTATTTTAAAGGAACTCGGCTGCGAAAAGGGTGACGTTGCGCTTATCGTTGCTGATAAGAATAAGGTTACTCTCCCTGTTCTCGGTTCACTCCGTCTTAAGGTTGCAAAGCAGCTTGATATTATTCCCGAGGGCTTCAACTTCCTTTGGATTACAGAATTCCCCTTCTTTGAATATAACGAAGATACACAGCATTGGGACGCTATGCACCATCCCTTCACTATGCCTCTTGATGACTGTCTTGAATATCTTGAAACCGATCCTGAAAAGGTGTTTGCAAAGGCTTATGACCTTGTTCTTAACGGAACAGAGCTTTGCAGCGGCTCTATCAGAATTACCGATTACGAGCTTCAGCAGAAGATGTTCTCCGCTCTCGGTCTCACAGATGAAGAAATTGCGGCTAAGTTTGGCTTCCTCGTTGACGCTTACAAGTACGCTGCTCCTCCTCACGGTGGTATGGGTATTGGTCTTGACAGACTCACAATGCTCCTCTGCGGCGCAGAAAGCTTACGTGATGTTGTTGCATTCCCGAAAATCAAGGATGCCAGTGAGCTTATGAGTGATTGTCCTTCCGTTGTTGATGACAAGCAACTTGAAGAACTTCATATCAAGACAGTTTAATCTGAATAATAAAAAACAGCACTTTCAATTTTCGAAAGTGCTGTTATCATTTTTCTCATCAGAAAAATGTCATTTTCTTCGGACGTTT
>CAZGRB010000124.1:0-6673 GCA_964527695.1 uncultured Ruminiclostridium sp. | reverse complement strand
TACTGTTCCTTTATGCTGATCAGGATGTTGTAAAGCGCAGATACAAGGAAACAAGACGCAAGCATCCCCTTCAGGATTCCTGCGGCGGTGATATTGACAAGGCTATTGCTTCGGAATTCGAGATACTTATGCCTGTAAGAGAAAATTCGGATTATTTCATAGATACAAGCCTTATGACAACTGCAAAGCTTAAAGAGAATGTACTTAACATATTCCTTGAAGATATCAGCGACAGCATGATGATAAGCTGTATTTCCTTCGGCTTCAAGTACGGTGTTCCCGATGAAGCAGATCTGGTTTTTGATGTCCGCTGTCTTCCGAATCCGTTCTATATTCCTGAATTGAAGCAGAAAACAGGAATGGACGCTGAAGTCAGAGAATTTGTAATGAAGCACGAGGTTGCACAGACGTTGCAGGCAAAGCTTTTTGATCTTATTGATTTTCTTATCCCTCAGTATATCGCCGAGGGAAAAAGTCAGCTTGTAATTGCATTCGGCTGCACTGGCGGAAAGCACAGAAGTGTTACTTTTGCCGAAAATATGTTCCGTCATTTAAGCGAAGAAAAGCTTACTGTCAGACTTCTTCATCGTGATTGCGGTAAATAATTATGTCTTTTACAGCAGATATTAAAAATGAACTTTGCGAGGGAATAATTCCGCAGCCCCTTGTTGATACATTCTGTTACGGTCTCCTTTATCCTACTAGAAGGGAACAGCCTTGCATCAGCACCGATTCCATACGGGTTGAACAGTGCTTTTCTGAATTGTTCGCAAAATATGCGCACCGAGAACAGAAAAAGCGCAAAGAAGCCGTTCTATACAAGGTTGTGCTTGATACTGATAAACTCAATGAAAAGTACGGCTTTTATTTCAGCGGCATTAACCGTAGTTTTGTAAGCGGAAATGATGTTGACACAGGTGTTTTTCTCCGTGGCGTATTCATTTCATGTGGCTCTGTATCGGTACAAAAAGCAGGTTATCATCTTGAATTGTCTGTTCATGATGATGAAAAATGTACTCAGCTTTATAATCTTATTCATGAGCAGGGCATGAAAATCAATCGTTCAGTTCGCCGTGGAATTCCTTATCTTTACAGTAAGGACAGCGAGAACATTGCTGATTTTCTGACTTTTATCGGGGCAATGCAAAGCTCTATGGAAATAATGAATATTAAAATTTATAAGGGCTTTCGCAGTAATATAAACCGAAAAGTCAACTGCGAAGCAGCAAATATAGGCAAAACGGTTGCCGCTTCAGCAAAACAGGTAGAAGATATAACTTATATTACCGAGTGCGGCGAGTACGAAAAGCTAACTTCCGATTTAAAGGAGCTTGCCTCACTTAGAATTGAAAATCCCGATATTTCACTAAGCGAACTTGGTAAGCTTTTTGACCCGCCTATAAGCCGCAGCGGAGTTAATCACAGAATTGAGCGCATACGTAAAATTGCGGATGAATTGCGTCAGAGCAGAAAATGAAAGGAATTTCTATGGATTTTGTTCATCTTCATGTTCATAGTGAATACAGCCTCTTGGACGGTGCCTGCCGTATTAAGAGGCTTGTTTCTCGTGTGAAGGAATTAGGGCAATCTGCGGTTGCGATAACTGACCACGGCGTTATGTACGGCTGTGTGGATTTTTATAACGAATGTGTGAAAAACGGAATAAAGCCGATTATCGGGTGTGAGGTATATGTTGCACCAAGGGACAGGTTCAGCAAGGAAAGCAAAGAGGATATGTCACCTTATCATCTGCTTCTTTTGTGCGAAAATAACGATGGTTATCAGAATCTGATAAAGCTTGTTTCCGCTGCTCATACAGAAGGTTTTTATTATCGTCCTCGCTGCGATGTTGAACTTTTGCGTAAATACAGTAAGGGGCTTATCTGTCTTTCTGCGTGTCTGGCGGGTGAGATACCACGCCTGCTTCTGAGCGGACAATATGAAGCGGCTAAAGAAAAGGCGGCAGAATATAACAATATTTTCGGACAAGGAAACTACTACCTTGAAGTTCAGAACCACGGTATTGAGGAACAGGCGAAAATATTGCCTCTGATTTACCGTCTTTCAGAGGAAATCGGCATTCCCGTTGCAGCGACCAATGATGCTCATTATATTGAGAAAAGTGACAGCGAAATGCAGCGAATACTCACCTGTATTTCTACGGGAAAAACATTGGGCAGTCCCGATTCACTCAGCTTTCCAACCAATGAATTCTATATAAAAACAGCAGACGAAATGGCTCGTCTTTTTCCTGATGAAGCTCTGAAAAATACTGTAAGAATCGCTGATAGGTGCAATGTAACCTTTGAGTTTGGCGTTACAAAGCTTCCTTATTTCAGAATTGATGGAACAGATAATAACGAAGCGTATTTCAGGAAATCTGTTTATTCAGGGCTTAAGAAACGTTATGGCGATATACTTTCTGCTGAGATAACCGAAAGAGCTGAAACGGAAATAGGAATTATTACCCAGATGGGGTATGTGGATTATTTTCTTATAGTTGCGGATTTTATTTCTTTCGCCCGTTCCAAAGAAATTCCCGTCGGGCCCGGAAGAGGCTCCGGTGTTGGAAGTATTTGCGCTTATGCGCTTGGTATCACAGCTATTGACCCTATACGTTATAATCTTCTGTTTGAACGTTTTCTCAATCCTGAACGTGTAAGTATGCCTGATTTTGACATAGATTTCTGCTACGTGAGAAGGCAGGAG
This sequence comes from uncultured Ruminiclostridium sp., assembly GCA_964527695.1. Classification (GTDB taxonomy): domain Bacteria; phylum Bacillota; class Clostridia; order Oscillospirales; family Ruminococcaceae; genus Ruminiclostridium_E. Next base: position 3,964 of record CAZGRB010000124.1, on the reverse strand, counting down.
GTAATTGATTATGTCACTGGAAAATACGGCTCAGACCACGTTGCGCAGATTATAACCTTCGGTACTCTCGCCGCCCGTGCCGCTATAAAGGATGTCGGCAGGGTAATGGGCATACCGTATAATAAAGTAGATTCGCTTTCAAAAATGATTCCATGGGGTATGAATGTTACTATTGCGGGTGCTGTTGCCGAAAACAGGGATTTACGACGCCTGATTGATGGCGACCCGACACTTCAGAAGCTTGTTGAAAACGCAGTAAAGCTTGAGGGGATGCCTCGTCACGCTTCTATGCACCCTGCCGGAGTTGTAATTACACGTGAGTCGGTTACCGATTATGTTCCTCTTGTCAAAAATGATAATTATGTTGTAACGCAGTATGCCAAGGATAATCTGGAAAGCCTCGGACTTCTCAAGATGGATTTTCTCGGTCTGCGGTATCTCACTGTTATTGATGATTGTGCAAAGGCGGTGAGAAACAGGAATACTGATTTTGATATAAATAATATTCCTGACGATGATGAAGATGTCTACCGTATGCTTTCGTCAGCTGATACAAACGGTGTTTTTCAGTTTGAAAGCGGCGGAATGAAAAGTGTTCTCAGCAGATTGAAGCCTACATCTTTGGAAGATATCACTGCTGTTATTTCTCTTTATCGTCCCGGTCCTATGCAGTCCATTCCCGTGTATATTGCCAATAAGCACAATCCTTCAAAAATCGCTTATAAAACCGAATTACTGCGTGATATTCTGGATGTAACTTACGGCTGCATTGTATATCAGGAGCAGGTTATGCAGATTTGCAGGAAAGTAGCCGGTTATTCTTATGGCAGGGCTGATCTTGTACGGCGTGCTATGGCAAAAAAGAAAAAGGAAGTAATGGAAAAGGAAAGGAATGCTTTTATTTACGGAACTGACACAAATTGCGGTGCAGTAAACAACGGCGTTTCCGAAGAGGTTGCAACTGAAATTTTTGATGAAATGTCATCCTTTGCAACATATGCCTTCAACAAATCCCATGCTGCGGCATACGCTTTTCTTGCATATCAGACAGCCTATCTTCGTTGTCATTATTATAAAGAATATATGGTAGCACTTATGTCCAGTGTGCTTGAAAGTCCCGAAAAACTTCTGGGTTATATTTCGGATCTTAAAGAAAAAGGTGTGCATATTCTTTCTCCTGATGTAAACAAAAGTATGCACGGCTTTACCATCGAAGGTGATGATATACGTTTCGGTCTTCTCGCAATTCGTAATATAGGCAGAAATCTTGTCAGTGAAATAATCAGAGAGAGAGAGGTAAGACCTTTTTCCGATGTTTCAGATTTTATAACAAGACTTTCAGGAAGGGAACTGAACAAGCGTGCTGTTGAATCGCTTATAAAAGCGGGTGCTTTTGACTGTTTCGGAAGCAGCAGAAGAGGTCTTATAAGCAGTTTTGAGAGTTTATATGACAATATAACCGATAACAGGAACAGAAATCTTGACGGACAGATGGGCTTTTTTGATTTTGTTGAAGAAGCTGCATCAGAGAGCAGAATTTCTGTAATCAATGCTCCTGAGTATAACTCATTACAGCTTATGCGTCTTGAAAAAGAGGCATTCGGATATTATGCTACCGGTCATCCTCTTGATTCCTTTGACCAGTATATTCGTCTGAATGGATTAACGAAGATTTACGAAATTACCGACAGCGATAGTACACGGATAAAGGACGGAGAAAAAGTCTGTATTCTCGCTATGCTTTCTGATAAAAAGACGCATATTGCCAAAAACGGAAAAACCATGTGCTTTGCAACCTTTGAGGATGTTTCAGGTCAGATTGAAGGAATCGTTTTTGACGAGGTTTACAGTGACAGCGTCTCTTTGCTTTCAGCGGAAGAAAGCATATTGATGCTTAACGGCACTGTATCTGCGTCCGATAATACAGACGAACCCTCCAAGCTTATAATAAACCGCATAGAATCGGCAGATAATATTAAACCAACGGATTTTAAAACGTTGTATATAAATGTCAGAAGTGATGATAATGCAAGAATTTCAGCGGTTATTTCAGAACTGTCACAAGAGAGGGGTAAGGAGAATTTCAGACTGTGTTTCAGCGATACAAGAAAGGTTACAGTTATTAATGAAATACCCAACGTAAATATTACAAAAGAAACTCTGTCAAAACTGGCGAAAATTTGTGGAAAAAGTAATATTATTCTTAAATAATTGCGAAATAATGAAAATTCACTTGACTTAAATGGAATTTTTGTGTAAAATGTTATGTGATAAAAAATAAAAATGACGATTTTTCGTCATTTTATAAATGCTTTAAAAGATTATTTCTATTAAAGGGGTATGAAAGTATGAAGATTGGTGTTTTAACAAGTGGCGGCGACGCTCCTGGCATGAATGCTGCAATAAGAGCAGCAGTAAGAGCAGGTATCAAGAAGGGAATGGATGTAGTTGGTATTTACAGAGGATATAACGGCCTTATCAACGGTGATATCCGTCCTCTTGACGAAAGAAGCGTTTCTGATATCATTCAGCGTGGCGGTACTGCACTTTATACAGCTCGTTGTGATGAATTCCGTTACAAGGAAGGTGTTGATAAGGCGGTTAAGTCCTGCAAGGAAAACGGCATTGATGGTATTGTTGTAATCGGCGGTGACGGCTCCTTCCGTGGTGCTGCTGATTTATCTGCTGCAGGTATTCCTTGTGTAGGTGTTCCCGGCACAATTGATAACGATATTGCTATGACAGAGTATACTATCGGTTATGACACCGCTATGAATACAGCTATGGAGCTTATTGACAAGCTTCGTGATACCGCTTCTTCCCATGACCGCTGCTCCGTTATTGAAGTAATGGGCAGAAGAGCAGGTTATATTGCACTTAATACAGGTATTGCCTGTGGCGCTATTGCTGTTATTACTTCCGAAATGCCTTATGATTTAGAAGCAATTGTAAATAAGATAAAGCACACTCAGGCAACAGGTAAGCGTCACTTTATCGTTGTTGTTTCCGAGGGCGTAGGCAATTCTGAACAGATTGCAAAGGAAATAGAAGAAAGAACAGGTATTGAATCTCGTGCCACAATCCTCGGCCACGTTCAGAGAGGCGGTTCTCCTACTGTACGTGACAGAGTTGAAGCAAGTAAAATGGGTTATTATGCTGTTTCTCTTCTTGAAAAAGGAATCGGTAACCGTGTTGTCGGCTTAAAGCAGGGCAATGTATATGATGTTGATATTCAGGAAGCGCTTAGCATGAAGAAGCCTTTCCTTGATGAGCTTTATAAGATTTCTGATGAAATCAGCTTCTGATTATTACAAAACTACAGAGTAGAGAATTGTGCGTTAAGTGCATTGCGGACGGAGAGTTGCCGCAATGACGAAAAGCGTGACGCTTGCGGTGCAGTTCTCGCATCTCGCTGTGCATAAAACCTATAAGTTGCCATGACTTATCCGAATTTATGTATTGCGTAAAGGGATAAGTCATTACGACTGTCCCAAAGAAAGGACGGTATTATTATGGCAATTTTAAGGATGTTCAGGGATTCTGCCCTTGAGCTAAAAAAACTCAGATGTATTACGGTAACAGCGATGCTTATTGCGCTTAATCTTGCTTTAAAAACAGTAACGATTAATGTTACCGATGATTTGAAAATCAGCTTTTCATTTCTTGCCCTTGCGGCAATCGGTATGCTTTTCGGCCCGACGGTAAGCTTCTTATCGGGTACAGTAACCGATATACTTGGTTTGCTTATCGCAAATACAATCGGTGCGTTTAACCCGCTGTTTACAATAGTTGAAGCAGTCGGCGGTATGCTGTATGGGTTATTTCTTTACAAATTGAAGCCTATAAAATTAAATAAAGAAATGTTAAAACCTGCTGTAGAACCGGATATAATGCTTTTAAGCGGTGTGAACGCAAAGCTTATTTCGCTTTTGATTGTTATTTCGGTTTTTATTCTTGAGTATAC
>CAZGRB010000123.1:0-6759 GCA_964527695.1 uncultured Ruminiclostridium sp. | reverse complement strand
CCTGCAAGGATATCCTTGTAAGCTGCGCCTGTTGCCTTGAATGTAGCTGTGTTATCAGCATAGTCATAAGGTTCAACGCTTAATACGCCATTTTCAAATGCAATGTAAAATGTGCCTGCGCCGTCGCCTTCGATAACGCACTGGAAAGCAAACTTGCCTTCAAGCTTGGAAGCGTCAGCCTTGAGAATTGTCTTCTTTAAATCAGCAAAAATCTTTTCGTATGTCATAGTTTCCTACCTTTCTTTCCGAAGCATATTCAATATGCTTTATACTATTTTTTACTTCGGGAGTATTATATCACAAACTTTCCCCTATTTCAAGCGGTTTGAAGCAAGTTAGTGCAATTTGATTAAAAATATTATTCAAATAATTGAAAAACCGTGCAAAATTGGGCATAAAACGCCTTATTTCGTTATGAAACCGCAGTTTTCCGAAGTAAAAACAGGGCGGACTTTGTCCGCCCTGCTGCAATTTCATTCAATAGTTCCGTCATAGAAGCGGATAAGTCTTTCACCGACTTTTTTCAAATCCATCTCCTCAACTGCCCTTCTGCCGTATTCCGAAAGAGACGGCAGCTCACCGCTTTCAAGCTGTCTGATTTTCTTTATGAAATCATCCTTGTCAGCCGCCATGTAGCAATCCTGGTTTTTCCTGAGCCAGCCGAACACGGGAATATCCCTGACAATTACATCGGCACCTGTTGCAAGCGCCTCCAGAAGCACTATACCCTCGGTTTCTTCAAAAGTGGGGAAAATATACACATCACAGCCCACATACGCCTGTTTCAGCTCGTCAGGCTGGACATAGCCTGCAAAAATAAGATTGGGAAGCTTTGTTTTAACTGCTTTTCTGATTTTGTGCGGAACACTCCACAAGGGAGTTTTTCCAAACCAGATGAACTTGTAATCGGGCATTTCCCTTGCCATCTGAACGAAATCAAGAATACCCTTTCTCTCAATATAAAGTCCCACGGAAATTACAACCTTATCCGTGTCGGAAAATCCGAATTTCCTGCGGAATGCTTCCCTGTCGCCCTCTTTAGGCTTATACATTTCAAGGTCAATGCCGTTGGAAATATGGTAAATGGGGTTCTTTATGCCGTAAGCCTGAATAAGTCTCTTTGAATACTCGGTAGGAGTTGCAATTACATCGCCCTGCTTATAGCAGGAGCATATCCACCTTCTGAAAAGCCCTGCCACAAGGTTTGAGCCTATAAAGGAGTTGCGGAAATCCTCTTCGGTCGAATGAGCGTGATATACAACTCTCTTGCCCTTTTTTCTTGCCCTTTTTGCAAGTGCCTTTGACTTAGGGCCGAGAGTATTTATATGTACAACATCATAGTCGTCCTTCGGGTCAAGTGTATATTCTATTCCGTTCATTTTCAGTGCCTTCTGCTGGTGCATAATTGCACGGCCGAGACCTGAAATTTTTATAAGGTTCATTCCCTCTGAAAAAAGCAATACTTTCATTTTAATCTTCCTTTGTTATATTTATTCAAGCAATATCAGCTCATCGCTGACCTCTGCGGTATTCTCCGTCAGATCCGAAAGCCTTACGGAAACACCGCCTGCATTTATCGCCGCAGGCATTCCGTTTTCATCAAGAGCCACGGAAAATGTTCCGTTTTCGTTTGTATATTCGAGAACCCCGTTTTCAAAACCGCCTGCATTATCAGCGGCGGTTTCGTAAGCCTCCGCAAGAAGCTTCAGCGCAGACACGGCACTGCCCGAAAAATCGGCGGTACATTCGTAACCCAGCATTGAAAATGAGGTTTCGCCGTCATTATAGGTTACAGTAAGCCCCTCCAGTGTGTACGGAGCACTCACCGAAAAGCTCCAGCAGTTGTCACTGCTTCGGCTGAGCGTTCCTGCAACCGTCTCGCCGCCTACGGCAATACTCGCCTCAGCGGTAAATATTTTATCCAGCTCAGGCTTTCCGCCCGTTATATCAGCGGTGCAGCCCGAAAAAAGCATTGTAACGGCAATTGCCGTACAGCAAAAAAATCTTTTCATCATATCACCTTTCCTGTAAATGTTTTCAGGAAAAGGAAAGACTTCAGCCTCAGGGCTGAGAAGCTGTGTTACGCACACCGATGCGTATTACCTCGTCAGCTATATCCCTTGGCATTATACCGAACAGGTTTCTGTCAGCGGCAAGCCTGTCAGCGGCAAGTCCGTGAAGATAAACCGCCAGCACCGCCGCATAGAATCTTTCAACACCCTGCGCTATGAATGAAGCAATCATTCCCGTAAGCACATCGCCGCTTCCGCCCTTGGCAAGACCGGGGTTTCCCGTGGTATTTATGAAGCATTCGCCCGTAGGTGCGGCAATAACTGTGTTCACGCCCTTGAGTACAACCGTAACATTATAATCAATAGCAAAGTTCTTCGCCGCTGAAATACGGTCGCTCTGTATTTCATCTACACTCATGCCTGTCAGACGGCTGAATTCCATAGGGTGAGGTGTTATGACAACGCCCTTCCTGTTTTCCCTCAGGATATTTATATTCCCCGAAATGGAATTAAGACCATCGGCGTCAATAATAACAGGACAATCCGCATTTTTTACGACATATTCCGTCAGCTTTCCGACAGCCTCCGAGTTTCCGAGACCGCATCCGACAGAAATCGCCGTATATTTTGAATCGTGTATAAGTCTGCGAACCTCGCCTGCACCCTCGTCATCAATAAAGCCGTCAGCGTTACCTGTAACGGGAATATAGGTAGTTTCGGGAACTGCGGCGGCAATTGCATTTATAACTCTGGTGGGAGTTGCAAGGGTACACAGACCCACGCCTGTTTTAAGAGCCGCATCGGTTGAAAGAAGCGCCGCACCTGTGTATCTGCCGCTGCCTGCAATATTCAGCAGTCTGCCGTAGCTTCCCTTGTTGGAAACGGCTTTGCGTTCGGGAATGAACTCCCTTATCATATCCTCGGTAAGTATTGCTTCACAGCTTTCGTAACAGCTCTGGGGAATACCTATATCCGCCAGCACCATAACGCCGCAGTGTTCAAAGCAGGGGTGAGAATAAAGGCCCTTTTTCACAGCTCCCAGAGTTATCGTAAAATCAGGTCTGAAAGCGTTTTCCGCAATCTCGCCCGTATCGCTGTTACAGCCGCTGGGAACATCTATGGAGTATTTCACCGCAGGACAATGCTCGTTTATAAATTTAAACAGATCGGAAAGGCTGTCCTCCAGCTCGCCGTGAAAGCCTGTGCCGAAAACACAGTCAACCACAATTTCGCTGTTCTCCAGAACTTTTTTTACATTTTCCTTCTGATGAGCGTAAATACTTGTATTGAGACCTGTTTCATATATGGAGTAGCAGAGTCTTGCACACTCTGTATTCGGCAAATCGGTAACGAAGATAAGTATTGCGTTTGCCCCTGCCTCCAGAAGAAAATCCGTAAGCACTATGCCGTCCCCGCCGTTATTGCCCCTGCCTGCAAGGACAACTATGTTCTTGTCCTTAACTCCGCCCGAAAGCTGGCAGATACGGTTGAAGCAGGCTTCTCCCGCATTCTTCATAAGCTGAAGAAAAGGCACGCCGTTTGCGTCGGCATTGATTTCCGCCTTTTTCATCTGGGCATTCGTAACAGCAAGCTTCATTCCGTCACCTCCGATAGTATTTTTGTTCAATATTTTATTGTAGCACAATATCCCGCAAAAATCAAGAACATTTGTTTGCCGCTCTCTTTCTCTTTACAATTAAAAAAAAATGTGATATACTGTTTTATGTACATTCAAACCCTATTTACAGGAGAAAAAACATGAAACTCATATATGCCATTGTAAACAACGATGATTCACACGCTGTTTCCACAAATCTCACCAAAAACGGTTATTTTTCCACAAAGCTCGCTTCCACAGGCGGCTTCCTCATGGCAGGAAACACAACCTTTATGATTTGCTGCGAAAATGACGCAGTAGACCCTGTTATAGAAATAATCAGAAAGCACTCCAGAAAGCGCACCCAGTATATTCCAAGTGCCGCTTCCTTCAGCGGTGACGCTATGCCTCTGAATTATCCCACAGAGGTAAGCGTTGGCGGTGCTACAATTTTTGTTACCGACATCGAAAGGTTTGAAAAGCTGTAATGAAGCTGTACGGAAAAAAGATAGCCCTTGAAAAACTGGAACAGTTTACCGCTTCGGGCAGAATCCCCCACGCTCTGCTGATTACAGGTGCGGAAGGTTCAGGAAAGCGCACCCTTGCGGATTATATTGCGATGCTGATGATGTGCGGACAGAAAACAGGCAAGCCATGTCTTTCCTGCAAAGAATGCCTGCGCATAAAGGAACATATCCACCCCGATGTGATGTATGCACTGCAGGAAACAAACCCGACTGAAAAAAAAGAAGCCAAGGAAGCTCCGAAAAGGAAATACAGCGCTCCCGAGCTCAGGAAATTTCTTGTGGGCTGTTACAAAGTACCAAACGATTCGGATATACGCATCTATATTTTTGAGCAGGCGGAAACTATGAACGAGCATTGTCAGAACGCACTGCTGAAAATCATAGAAGAACCCCTGAGCTTCAACAGATATATTTTCCTTACCTCTGACAAGAAAGCCATACTTGAAACAATTATTTCACGTGTGGTTGAAATACCTGCCGACCTGCCTTCAGCGGAAGAGTGTGCATACGCTCTTAGGGAACACGGTATTTCTGCCGAAAAAGCCGCTTCGCTTGCGCAGACCTTTGGCGGAAACATCGGCCGCTGCCTTGCGGCTGCGGAAGGGAACAGGGAAACCGAGCTGCTGGAGCTGTCGGAGGAGCTTGCGGAAAATATCTGCACAGGCAGGGAATACGACTGTCTTGCAGCTATGAAAAAGGTTAAGAACCGCAGCGAGCTTTCGGTAATCCTGAGCAATCTGGCTGACATATTCGGCAACGCCCTTGTCATTGCCGCAGACGGAAAGCCCTACGGCTTTGTTCCGTCCGTTTCGGAAAAGGCGTCGCTGTCATACTCTGCAAGAAAGCTGAATTTTATATATGATACAATTCTTGAGCTTCTGCGCACACTGGACTACAATCCCAATCAGCAGCTGATTTCAACCGTCTGCTGCGCTAAGATATTCGAGGCAGCGGAAAAGGAATAGAATAAACGAAAGGAGAGTCACATAAATGACTGAAATAATCGGAATACGTTTCAAGGAGGTAGGAAAGGTATATTTCTTCTCTCCGGGAAAGAAAAAGCTTAACGCAGGTGATAAGGTAATCGTGGAAACCGCAAGAGGTGTTGAATGCGGCGAGGTAGTAATCCCCAACCGTATGGTAGAGGACGACCGTGTTGTCCAGCCTCTCAAGACCATTATGCGCACTGTTACCGAAGCCGACCTTAAAACCCTTGAAGAAAACAAGGTAAAGGAACAGGAAATAATGAAGGTCTTTGTGAAGAAGATTGAAGAACACAAGCTGAGCATGAAGGCGATTGATGTTGAATACACCTTCGACGGAAGCAAGATTCTGTTCTATTTTACAGCCGAAAGCCGTGTTGATTTCCGTGAAATCGTAAAGGACCTTGCAAGCATTTACCGCACACGTATCGAGCTTCGTCAGATAGGCGTAAGGGACGAAGCAAAAATGCTGGGAGGACTGGGCATCTGCGGCAGACCCTTCTGCTGCTCCAGCTTTTTAGGCGAGTTCCAGCCCGTTTCAATCAAAATGGCAAAGGAACAGTCCCTTTCCCTTAATCCCACAAAGATTTCGGGCACCTGCGGCAGACTTATGTGCTGTCTCAAATACGAGCAGGACTGCTACGAGGATTTACTGAAAATCACTCCCAAGATTGACGCATACGTTGAGACTGCCGAGGGCAGAGGCGTGGTTGTTGAAACCAACATTCTCACAGGCGTTATCAAGGTGCGCCTCGACAAGAAGCAGGACGCTCCGCCCATCACCGTAAAGCGTGACGAGGTAAAGGTACTCAAGGACGCAAAAATCCGTGTGAACCGTGATGAGATTGCGGCGCTGAAAGGTTTAGAGGACTGAACAAAGCAATAAAGTCAAGACCACCGGCATAGCCGGTGGCTTGCACAAGCCCTATAAGGGCTTATTACAGGCGGCGGTTGCAACCGCACCGAATAGTCTGCCAACCGCATAATTTCTCAGGCAAGCCCCATCAGGGGCTTTTCTTATTTGCCTTTGTTCTCTCGCTCACCCGTAAACGGGTCAATATACTCTTTGAGTGTTATCTGGTCTTCGGTGTAATCTTCAAGCAGTTGATTTCTTACATACTCTGCTATTCGCTTTTCATTTTTACCTACCGTATCCACAAAGTATCCTCTGCACCAGAAGTGTCGATTGCCATACTTGTACTTTAAATTTGCGTGTCGGTCGAATATTATCAGTGAGCTTTTTCCTTTCAAATAACCCATTATTTCTGATACGCTATACTTTGGTGGTATTTCCACAAACATATGTATGTGGTCAGGACAAGCTTCTGCTTCTATGATAGTTATACCTTTTCTGTCGCATAATTCTCTCAGTATTTTTCCTATATCTGCTCTGAGCTGTCCATATATCACCTGTCTCCGATATTTCGGTGCGAAAACTATGTGGTACTTGCAATTCCATTTCGTATGTGCTAAACTGTTATTGTTCATTCGAACAACCTCCTTTGATATTTTGGTGTTGGTTGGCAGACCTCTTCCATTATATCATCGGAGGGTTTTATTTTCTACTCATAGGCATAGCCTTTTTGGAGCCACCCGCACAGCGGGTGGTTGTCGTTACACAAAGCAAACCCGAAGAAGAT
>CAZGRB010000122.1:0-6816 GCA_964527695.1 uncultured Ruminiclostridium sp. | reverse complement strand
CCCGATAAGCGTACGAGGGTACGTTGAGGGTCTTTTGACGAAGTAAGCAAAAATGTTTTTGCCAAGCCGTTTATGCGGCTTGGCAAAACTTTTGTATAAGCTTATTAATTTTCGCTCTGCAAAAATCTGCTGAACTGCATTTTTGCGGTGCGTGGGTTTATCGACAGGCTGAAATCCTGCTTAATTGCAGGATTTTTTCTTTTACGCAATGACATAATATAAAAAACAAATATCTGATATAATTCATATCTCCATTATGATATTCTTTAATTACCAAAATAATTTCAGAAAGGAATCTCCATATGAAAATCAGAAGAATATTATCAACAATTGCAGCAACCGCAGTAGCAGTATCCACTTTCGCAATAAGTGCAGCTGCCTATGAACTGAACACGGATCTGAAGACAGGCTGGAGTGTCAGCACTACTATCCCCGGCAGTGAATTTGCTGAGATTACCGAAGACACAGTAATCACGTTGACTTATACTGCAGATTCTTCTCTTGCAGATATGCCGAATCACGAATACTGGGTAATCAAGCCAATGGTAAATGACGCAGGCTGGCCTCTGATTGAAAATATCAAGGGTCTTGAACCTTCCGAGGACGGCAGCTCCTATGTCGTTCCCGTTGACGGTACAGAAGTAAAGTTCTGTTTTCCTGCTGATACCATCGAGCATATTCAGACAGCGGGTATCGCTTTTATGGGTCACGGTGTAACTCTTGGAGAACTTACATTCTCCAATGACGAAATTCTCCCCGAAGCTCCTGCTGCAACGGAAAATCCCTCAACAGGCATTATGCTTGGCAGTACATCAGTACTTATCACAAGTGCAGGTGTAATTTTACTTGCAAGAAAAAGAAAATGAATATGCCTGAGGCGATTATTTTAAAATTACTGAAAACAAATTCAGAAAGGACTTTGTTATGAAAAATAAAAAAATATTATCATCGGCAATGGCAGTTATTACATTACTGGGCGTAACATCCTGTTCGCAGAACGGTGAAAGAAGCGCAACCACACAGCCTGTTCTTACGGCTGATGCGACAGCTACCACAACAGCTGCAACACTTGCAGAGGAGGATAAACAGGCACTTGCTGAGGTTGAAACAACCTATGAAAAGCTTGAGACAGGCACAGTAAAATTCCTGTCATCGTGGGATATAAATCCTGCTGACGGAAAACCAAAGCAGGTTTCGCTTGAGATGTTTGAAACAAACTACGGCGGAAAAATTGAGTACATACCCTGCACATGGGAAACAAGGTATGAAACTCTCGGAAAAATGATTGCGGCAGGAGATTCACCCGATATGTTCAGCGCCGGTGACCTTGACTGTTTCCCCCAGGGCGCTGTCAGCAAGATGTTTCTGCCGCTTGATGATTATGTTGATTTCGATTCGGAGTTGTGGGCACCTATGAAGGAAGTGAACGACCAGTTCGTATTCAATGGTGAGCACTATGTGGGGGCAACAAGCACTGACGCAGGCGTTGTAATGATATATAATCAGAAAACAATTGATGAAAACGGCCTTGCTGACCCTGCAAAGCTTCTTGACGAGGGTAACTGGAACTGGGATACATTCTACGATATGATGATTGCTTTCTGCGACAGAACAAATGAAAAGTATGCTGTTGACGGCTGGTGGTTTGAAGGTGCAATCTCCCTTACAACAGGCGTTCCCTATGTAGGAATGAAGGACGGTCAGATTGTCCAGAACCTTGACGACCCCATGATTGAGCAGGTGCAGCGTTTTATGCTTAATATGAAAAAGCAGGATTTGCCTTTCCCTAAATCTGAATATGGCTGGCAGATTCACCCCGAAAATATCGGTAACGGTAAGACGCTTTTCTACCCCTGCGGTATATGGGCATTATATGTAACTGACCTTTCCGATTTTGGCGAAATGGAAGATATCAGGTTTGTTCCTATGCCTGCTTGTCCTTACGCTGATGCACACTACCTTCCTACAGCAATTACAGGCTTCACACTTTGTTCAGGAGCGCAGAATCCTGAGGGTGTTGCGGCATATCTTGACTGTCTTATGCTCTGCCGTGACAACGAGGTTGCACAGAAGATTGAACAGGAACAGATTTTCGAGGATTATAAGTGGACAGAGACAATGTATGATATGCTCATCAAGACAAGAGAACTTACCGAACAGAATCCCGTTATCGAGTTCTACACAGCAGTAAATGACACTGTAAATGACCTTGTGAACAATCCTATAAAGGAAACCTACAACGCAGGTATTTCCTGGACTGAAACCAAAGAATCCATAAAATTTGCACTTCAGGCAGAGCTTGATTCAGTCAACTCCAAACTTGAATAAATTCTCAAGTTTCTTCATATTTCTCCATTTGCGGCTCAGCTATGCTGAGCCGCTTTACTGTCTGTGCAGGCAAAAACTGCGCTCTTGTTGCATCAGCCCTTTTAAAAAATCAATAGTACACTTTAAATGCGGGGGATATCTTGTCTTTATTTAAACCTTAAATACATGGCTGTTTTCTCACGAAGAAATTAAACATATAAATTGGTGTGCTTTAAAGAGTTGTGCAAAACAGACAAATTTGCTGCTTCAAAATATATACTTGAATATTGATATTTTATCTGAAAGATATTGCAATTAATGTAAAATAATGGTATAATAGAAAAAATAATTTTTTAAAACAGGGGTTGACAAGTCGATGAAACTGTGCTACAATGTCACAGACAGACAGACAGACAGACAGACAGACAGACAGGGGTAATTCTGTCCTTTTGGACTTGTATAAATAATATAAATATGTTTATAAACGCTTTTAAGACTTGATGTAATATCTATCAGGTCTTGAAGGTGTTTTTTTAATTTTAAATTATTTGCTGTTTATAATTCAACAGGAGGACGTTATGGAAGACGAAAAGAAAGTTTATCTCTCGGCTTTGGATGAGTATATTAACAAGGTATATATACTGGTATTGCTGCTTGTGCCCGGTGCTTGTCAATGCGCAGGATTGGCATATACCTTTGAAAAATTTATGGGGTGGCTTCCGAGTGTAAGCTGGACAGCTTTAATCGTTTTTGATGTTACCTGTTTGATTTACCTTGCGACAGGTATTATTTTGATAAAAACAGGCTTTAGAAATGGATTGGTAAGACAGGATAAACTTAAAATCAGTAAGGTCTTTCTTGCAGTAATGATGCTTGTGCAATTTAATTTTATTTTATATATGATTCCTGCAACTGATTTCTGGGGATTTGCATTCTTTTTCGTTATTCTTACTGCCTTTTTCCTCGACTTTAAAATGGTAGCAATTGTCTCTGTTGAGATAGGCGGTTCACTGGTTGTTGCGTGGTTCTTATATGGGGAAATTCATCTCCCCGCAGAAGGCGAACATTTTATGGTAAATTTATTGGATAGAATTATCTGTGTTGCGCTTTCTCTGCCAACTGTTGTGTTACTTACATTTCTTATTGGTAAATTTCTTGTCAATGCTAAAAAAGATGAGCTGGAACGTAATACCGAAAGAACTCAAAATGTATTGAATTCTGTACAGCAGCTTTCGGGAAAACTAACAGAAGCAAGCACTACTTTATCAGAAATCGCAGTAAATGAAAGAAAATCTGCTGAAGACTTAAATGAAACAAGTGTACAGCTTATGCAAAACAGCAATATGCTTAGCCGCAAAACAGGGGAAAGCCTTTCTAATCTGGATGAGCTGAACAGATGGGAGATTAAGGTTTCGGAGAATATTGAAAAGGTTGAAACCGCATCTATGAGTCTTTTAGAAAAATCCAAGGATAATGAGTTGCTGCTTGGCAATCTTCAGACAGCGAATAACGAGGTTACTGAAGCAATGTCCGCAACCAATGAAGCCGCTAACAAGCTTGCGTCTGCTGTGCAGGAAATAAGTATAGCCTTAAAATTAATCAATGAAATTTCAACAAATACACATATTCTTTCAATAAATGCTTCAATAGAAGCTGCACGAGCAGGTCAGGCGGGCAAAGCGTTTGCGGTAGTTGCACAAGAGGTTGGGGAGCTTGCGCAGAAAACCAAGATGTCTTTAGGTCAGATTGAACTTGTAATAAAGAGAGTTCAAGATAATGTAAACGAGATTACAATGCATATTCATGACAATTCAGGTAAGCTTACTAAACAAAACGAGTACTTTTCCGATGTGTTCAGCGGAATGCAGAAAATGGGTGAATTGTTGAAAATCTCTTCTGAAGCAGTAAGCCTGATGGGCGACGCATATGCAAATCAGGAAAAAGTTATTCAAAACACAGTGCAGATTAATCAAGATATAGCCGATAGTATACATACCGAGAATGAACAGTTTGTATCAATTACAAATATGGCAGAGAGTAATGCAAAAGATATTAAACGAATGACAGCGCAGATTAAATCTATAAATGTTATGGTAGAAGAAATAAATAATCTGTTGTCTGTATAAGCACAAATCATTAAGCATTTATATACGTTACAAAAGATAAAACCGCCGCATACGAAAAATAAGTGTGCGGCGGTTTTATATGCTGGTAAGAGGTGTGCGCGGTTAAGGCTTGGCGACGGTGAGGCTGTGCCTATTAATTAAAAATACTGAAAGAATTATGTGACTTTTGCTATAAATAATACTGTCTTTGGGTTGACAAATCCATTTGAAGCTGTTATAATAAAACAAACGTTACGCAACAAATGTTGTAGAATGGAGGGTGTAAATGCCGCCGAAAGCAAAATTTACAAGAGAAGAAATCATTGAAGCTGCCCTTAATCTCGCCGCAGAAAAGGGTATATCAGCACTTACCGCCCGTGAACTGGGAGCCACACTCGGCTCTTCATCACGACCGATTTTTACTGCCTTTAAGAATATGGAAGAGGTGCTGCACGAAGTCCGCAAAGCGGCGCTTGCAAAATATGAAACATATGCAAGAAAAGCTGAAGCTTTTACTCCGGTGTATAAAGAGCTTGGTCTGCAGATGGTCAGGTTTGCAACGGAACATCCGAAGCTGTACCGTCTTTTATTCATGACCGAGAAGCCTGAAGCCAAAAGCTTTGATGATGTATTCGAGAATCTCGGCGATATTGCAGATCTCTGTGTTGAGGTAATACAGTGTGATTATGAGCTTAGTTATGAAAATGCAAGGCTTCTTTTCCAGCATAACTGGATTCATACTTATGCCGTTGGTGCGTTGATAGCGACAGGTGTTTGCAATTTTACAGAGAAAGAAATTCAGGATATGTTAAGCCGTGAGTTTGTGGCAATGCTTATGCTGATAAAATCAGGAAGAGCGGAAAGCTGTACCACGATACCCGAGAAGAAGTAATATATTTCAGAGCATACAAAAATGAAAATAGCGTCAACATTTAATTTGGATGTGCTTGCAAAGAATCTTTTCGGAAATTATACGAATGAAATTCAGGAGGAGCAGTTATGGAGCTTTTAAAGGAAAACGAACGAAGTGCCAACAGGGCGGCAGCGAAGGTAATGAGAATAACAGTGCTGGTTTTTGCTGCCGTGCTTATACTTGATATTGTCGGAGTTTTTATAATACCGCTGGGGGTTATGATAACAGCATTTGTAATTGGTGCGGTGCTGTTATTCATTCCGACTTTTATAGTTGATATCGGAAAACATAATGATGCCTGGGTTAAATATGTTATTGCAATATGCGCAGTGTTGTTTACTGTTGACGTGGCGATAACAATGTCATATCACGCAATACTTTTATATGTTTATCCAATCGCTATTGCCAGCCTGTACTTTTCGGGCAGACTTAATATTTTTGCATCAATTATTACTGTTGTAGGTGTATCCTTAGGTCAGATTGCGGCATTCCGAATGAATTATGTCCCTGATGATAATTTTGTTGAAATAAGCGATGTATTTCTGTTCGGGATACTTCCCCGTGCGATGATTTTATTTGCGGTTTCTGCAATTTTCACTATGCTTTGCAAGCGTACAACGTCAATGTTAGGCAGTCTTATGGGAGCGGAACAGCAGAGAATAATGCGTGAAAAATCTCTCGAGGTATCTCATAAGCTTCTTGAAACAGTAAGCGAGCTTGACAGGATTTCTTCTGCTGCAGCGGAAGCAAACCGCAGTATTACCAATGAGTCAGAAAATGTAATGCGTGACAGTGAAGCTAATTTTGAACATATAAAAGCTGTTGAAGAAAATATGAATATGATTTCTGAAAATCTGAAAAATCTTTCAGATATGAGCAGCAGTATTGCCGAGCTTACAAAGCGTGCAGATAAGATTACAGCGGATAACAATGAAAAGATGTCTGCTGCTTCTGAGAGTATGGATGAAATCTGCAGGGGAACAGATGAAAGCAAGGAAATTATTTCCCGCCTTTCTGAACAGTCAAGACAGATTGTAGTTATTGCTGAGGTTATTACCGATATTTCCATGCAGACAAACATTCTTGCATTGAACGCATCCATTGAAGCTGCCCGTGCAGGCGAATACGGAAGCGGCTTTTCGATAGTTGCAGAAGAAATAAAGCTTCTTTCCGAGCAGACCAACAATGCTGCTGCAGAAATTGCTGTTATAATTGAACAGGTTACTAAAAACATTTCGGGAACTGTTGAAGCTATGGAAAAGAATGCAGACCTTACCCGTGAGGGAATGAAGAGTATGGAGCAGATGAAGCTTTCTACGGAACAGTTAAGTTGTTCAAACAACGAAATTTCCCGTCATATTTCAGATATGAACATGGTTATAGGAAATGTTGCTGAAAAAGGCGGAGATGTTTCCCGTAAGCTTGTCAGCGTGAGCGGAAATATCGAAAACAACTGCGGTGCAGTTCAGCACGTTGCGGCTGCTATTGAGG
>CAZGRB010000121.1:3031-6824 GCA_964527695.1 uncultured Ruminiclostridium sp. | reverse complement strand
TTCATTCTTTTCCTGCTCAACATTGAGCTGAGATACCATGAAAAGATAGAAGGCAAGCATTACCATTGTGGGAATCTGCAGAATCCACAGAATATTTGTAAGCTTAGCAGCTTCAACCGCATAATCCTCAAGGATACTGAAAATATCCATACTGAATTCATAACCAAGTTGGGGATATAAGTTGAAATCATCCTCAAGTTCAGCGGTTATGGAGGATAAATCGTTCATATCCATTGATTGGTATGAAAGAGAATATCTTGTTGATATTTCGGTAAGCTGAATAATGCTGCCGGTGGAAAGCATATTACGGAAGCATTCATAATCTGTGATTATTGAACTGAGATATGGTGTGAGTGTTTCAGACCAATATACATCATTCGGATCAGCTTGCTCGAAAATTCCGACAATTCTTACACGTACAGGGGTACGGCTTGTATCAATTGAACGGAGTTCGTATTCTCCGTTAAGAACAATACCAAGTGATTTTAGTGCTGATTCATTTACTACAACCTCATATACACCGTCTTCGGCAATTGCACCGTCACAGTACATACGTCCGCTTATGATATCGATATGGTTTTCAAAACCGGTCATAGCAGTAAGCTTGGTGCGTATTGTTGTTGAGTCTCCTGCATTTGTACCGACAGAGAGATACTGCATATTGTCAACGATTATTGTTTTTTCCGATTCAACTGGAATTTTTATTGTTGAAATCTGTTCTTCTACTATCTGCGGCATTTCATTTATGATATTTATTTGTTCGGAAGTACCCATATTGGCAGATATTGTTTTTGAAACGGAATAAATACCAGGGTAATCGCCCGAAGACAGCTGATAAGCTTCCATATCCTTTATCAGCATACGCTGCAAGGAGGCGTCCATATAAATCGGTACGGCGCTCATCATACCTGCCGCCATAAGAAATCCAATGAATAAGCATAAAACCATCCATTTGGTTTTCATCATTTTTCTTATTAATAATGTAAACAAAACGCTCTCCTTACTTTACAATAACTTGATCGCCTTCTTTAAGACCGCTGACAATTTCAATTTCTGTTGCGTTTGAAATTCCGGTTACAACATCAACCTCAATTTTTTCGCCGTCAACATAAATCTGAACATAGCTACGTTCGCCGTCAGATTTTACAAGGTGTTTAGGAATTACAACTGCATTTTCCGAAGAAGCCTTGATTTTTTTGATATCAGCCAATGAACCGAGGTAAGAAAATGCCGGCTTTTCGCCTACAAACTCCGCATAGAGTGCATTTCCGTTTTCATCGCCTGCTTCTCTTGCTTCTGTGGGACTGTAAGAAATTACTCCCTCATATTCTATATCAGCAATTATGATTTTTACCTTATCGCCTTTTTCAAATGTAATTGATTCGGGATATTCGGCATTTACGTACAGAGCCTCGGGGTCGGCAATTCTTGCAAGAACCTTATATGGATCCATTTCAGTTCCGGGTTCAAGGTCGTAAACGTATGATACCTGTCCGCTCATAGGAGCAAGAATCTGTGAACCGTCATATTCAGCCTGATACATTGCAAGCGTATTCTGTTCAATTTCAAGTTGAAGCTTATCTGCCTGAGAACCTGTTGCATTATAAGTAAGCTGAGCTTTCTGAACCTTAAGCTTCTGAATTTCCAACTCATATTCCAGCGCACCTGTGTTCATATCAGCGATAAGGTCGCCTTCTTCAACGAAATCACCTGCATTTACATATATGTTTTTTACCTGACCTGTATAATCTGTAAAATAACATTCTTTTTCTGTTTCTGATTTAAGATAGCCTGTAACTGTAACAGTATTTTCAATTGTTTTAAGTTTTGCAGTATATGTTGAATATGTAACCTCGTCGGGAGCAATTGTAGGCGGGTCGAGAAGTTCTTCTTCGGCAGGGAAGAAGTAGCAGCCCGAAGATGATAATGTTAGTATTGCTGCTGCCGAGAGTGCTGCAAATTTTCTTATTTTCATTGAGAGATGTCCTTTCACCGTGGAACACGGATTAAACGTTTACATCCGTATTTCCTCAAATTAACTTTAATATTCCTATGATAACATATTATACAAAAATTTTCAATATTTTATAGGAAATTTATTTCATGTTTTCATAAATAATGTTAAATTTCTGTTACTCTATTTGCGATGCTCTTAATAATTCTTTATCTGTATATGCCATTTTTATTCCTCACTTTCTGAAATTAAAATTCCTTTCGTATCATATTTTTTTAAACCCTCTGCATCAGAAATCCAATGCAAAGAGAAAACCTTATTTTCGAAACAATACAAGTATTCAGGCACTTCTGAACGGTTTGTTTCGAATCTTAGGATATGATTCCCCCAAATATCTTTTTCTTCTTCAGCCCTTAATTCGGCAATTTTACCAGAGTCTGTATAATAACACCAAAAATTTAATTCTGCATTATTAAATTTTTCAGAATACTTTTCAAAAATATGACTTACTTAATCGTATTTTTCCACTTCAGTGTCATTAAAAATGATGTAAAATGATAATCTCATTTTTTCACCATATCTTTCTTCGTAACTTGCGATTGATACATCTGTGATATTTACAAACTCTGGATATTTATCTCTTTCTGTATATTCAATTATAGGTTGAAAAACATTAACATCAATAAGAAAATCTGTATAATAATCTGAAATAATTTCTTTCATTTCTGTATACGCTTCTTCTCTCACTATTGCTTGAATATAACCATCATCATAAATGTATTGGTTTGCTATGCTATAATCTGCCTTGAATAACAAATCTCTATCCGACTTTGGATAACATACTGCACTCAATGGCCCTGCCGTCAACCAATTTCCACCAGTAACAATAGAATCTACTACAACAAATTCCTCTCCGTATCTTTCTTCTAAAGCCTTAGCAAGCTTTTTTTCTTCCGATTTTCTGTTTACACACCCCGAAAGAATAAGTGGAATAGCTAACGCTGATATCAGCGACAGCAGTTTTCGTTTTATTTTCATGTTTAATTTCCTTTCCTGTTTAGTAGTTAATTCGTTTCTATTGCTTCCTTGCCAGAAAATAATCGTCCTCAGGTCTGTAATAAGGACAGTTGTAATCTGAGGAAGAAAGATATCTGTATAAATCGTCCTCGTCCATATTTACTGTGCATTCATAGCATTCAAGAAACTCGTTGTAAACGTAATATGAACACTGTTCGCATGGAGTATTAGCCATTTTCAATCACCGCCTCGCTGCATTTTAGACCGTCAACTGCTGCAGATACAATTCCTCCGGCGTAGCCAGCGCCTTCACCACAGGGGTAAAGCCCATTAACAGACAGGGACATAAGCTTTTCGTTTCTGTTTATACGAACAGGTGATGAGCTTCTGGTTTCTGCACCTGTCAGAATTGCATCTTCTGCTTTAAAAAAGTCTGCTTTTTTTGCAATAAGCGGTATTCCTTCCCTTAAAGTGTTGTATATAAAATCAGGAAGATACTCTTCCGGCTTGGCAAAGGTTACACCCGGCTTGTAGGTTGGCTCCACACTCCCTAATGAATTTGATTTATTTCCTTTCAGAAAGTCTCCTACAAGCGAAACAGGGGCGTTGTAATTTTTTCCGCCGGCTATAAAAGCTGCTTTTTCAATTTTTCGTTGCAATTCCATACCAGCAAGTATGTAGTCGCTTCCAAAATCCTTTGGCTCGGTGTTAACAAGCAAAGCTGCATTGGCATTTTTTCCGTCTCGTGCAAAGCAACTCATGCCATTAGTAACAACGCTATCTTCTTCTGAAGCAGCACCCACTACGTAACCGCCCGGACAC
>CAZGRB010000121.1:0-3021 GCA_964527695.1 uncultured Ruminiclostridium sp. | reverse complement strand
AGGAACGGCCGTTGGGCAGATGAACTGCATATTTATAATCAGCTGCTGAAAGAGCAGGGTGGTTATGAAAATTTCCGTATAAAGACTTGTTGACCTCCCTTTGCAGATGTTCAATGCGAACACCCATGGCAAAGTTTTTCTGGGACATACTTATGTTTTTTGAATTAAGCATTTCAAAGGTATTACGTGCACTGTGACCTATAGCCAGAATGATACTATCGGTGCCGATTTCATGAATCAAATTATTGTGATTATAAACAGCAGCAGTTACAGCTTTGCCTGATGTAGCATAATCGATGAATTCTGCACCGAAAATTATTTCACCGCCAAGCTTTATAATTTCACGCCGCATATTTTTAATGACATTTCGTAAAATATCAGTTCCGATATGTGGTTTTGCAAGATAGAGTATTTCTTTTGGAGCACCGAAATCAACGAAGGTTTTGAAAATGTGGCGGATGCGAATATCCTTGATTCCTGTTGTAAGCTTTCCGTCGGAAAATGTTCCCGCACCGCCTTCGCCGAATTGCACATTACATTTTTCATCAAGCTGTCCCATTTTATGAAAGTTTTCTATTGTCTTTATTCTGGTATCGCAGTCATAGCCACGTTCAAGGACAATTGGTTTCAATCCGGCTCTTGCGAGATTGAGCGCAGCAAACATTCCTGCAGGTCCGAATCCTACAACTACGGGCCTTTTTCGGTTTTTGTTGCTTTTCGGAAGCTTGTATTCATTGTGAATTACAGAAGCTGCTTTATTTGCAGGAAGCATCCTGAGGATTCTTTCCTCATTTTCAGTGCTGAATTCAATTGAAGCCGTAAAATGAACATTATCCTTCTTACGTGCGTCAACGGAGCGTTTTACAAGGCGGATTCCATGTATTTTACAGGATTTGCAGCCGATAATTTCCATGACGGCTTTTTTCAGCACTTCTTCATCGTAATTAAGGGGGAGTGAAATATCGTTTAGTCTTATCATTTAAAATCCTCCGCACAGGTTTTTCCTGCAAGAACTCCGCTTCCGAATGCAAAATGAAGGTTATATCCTCCGCAATCGCCGATAATATCGAGAATTTCGCCGCAGAAATACAGGCGTTTGAATTTTTTTGAGCGAAGCTTTTCGTCAACCTCAGATATATGCACTCCTCCGTAGGTGACCTGAGATTTTTCAAAGCCTGATAAACCTGTTATCTCAAAGGTGAAAGCTTTAACAGCGGTTGCAATCCTGTTTATTTCTTTATCATCAAGCGATGATACGGGTTCGGAAAGTGTATGCGTTGTAGTTGATTTGATAATATTCATTCCGATACGTTTGTTTATTATACCACTGAGAAAATCCTCAAGCGGAGCATCATTTCTGATTTTTCTGATGTCCGAAATAATGCTGTGCGCTTCATTGTAATTCATATGGGGCAGCATATCAATTGAAACGGATAGTCCCTCATTGCTGCTTACCAGACACGAAAGGTTAAATATGCATATACCCGATAAAGTTCCATCACCGAATTGAATTTCGCCTTTTTCGACTCCAAGTTTTTTTCCGTTTGAATACAATGATACAAGCGCATTTGTCCTGATTCCTTTAAGTGAACGGACATTTTGGGAATTTACTTTGAATGATGTAAGTGCAGGGGATAGCGGCGAAACGGAAATGCCTGTTTTCTTGAGCAACCGAAGTATCGAGCCATCGCTTCCGAGCGATGATTGTGACATCCCTCCGCCTGCAATGATAACCGATGAAGTATTAACTGAACAATTTTCGGATTTAATCAGATAATTTTTTTCTTTTTTGATATCTGTAACGTTAAAGTCGCATATAATGTCAATTCCGAGCTTTGCTATTTCAAGGCGAAGTGCGTCAAGAATTGAAGATGCGTTGTTGTTGAGCGGGTAGACACGAAATTCGTCGTCAGCATATCCTATTACACCAAGTTGTCTGAAAAAATCTTCACAATCAAAATCAGCAATTGATTCATACAAAGGTTTACAACTGCCGTGATAGTTTGTTTCATTAATATTGGTATTTGTAAAATTACATCTACCGTTTCCTGTAGCGAGAATTTTTTTTCCTATACGGGGTAATTTTTCAAGAATAACTATTTTCAAGTCAGGTCTTGTTCTTGCTGCTGATATTGCAGCTGAGAGACCTGAAGCACCTCCGCCGATTACAGCGATATCATATTTTTTCATTATTATGAAAGTTCCTTTCATTTATAGCAATAAAGTTCCGATGCGGACAATTAACGGAAGGGTTATCATAGATAGTAATGTAGTTAATGCAAATATCTGAGAGCAGTATTCTGAATTTTTGTTGAATGTAATTGCAAACATCATTCCGATTGTAGCGGTCGGACATGCGATTTCAATAAGAGTAATAAGCTTTGCTGTTTCGGGTGCAGGTATAAAAAATATTATCAGTAATCCGATTAACGGAAAGATTATCAGTTTTAGTAGCGTTATAAGATAAATTCTGGGATTTTTCAGGGATTTCAATATATTTGAACCTGCAATTGAAGCGCCAGCAACCAGCATAGCAAGAGGTGTTGTCATTTCTGCAACATGATTAAGTGCAGTAAGCGGAATTTCAGGAATTCTTATCTGAAAGAAAAAACATATCAGCCCCAGAAAAACTGCAATAACCGCTGGCGCTTTAAAAGCGTTCAGAACGGCTTTTTTGTCCCGTTCTCCCTTCATTGACATTATGCCGTGTGTCCACACGCATATATTGAATACAGTTATAAAACCATTCTGTAAAACTACACCTTCTGTTCCGAATACACCAAGTATAAGAGGTGTGCCCATAAAACCGCAATTGGAATAAATTACAGAAAACCGTTCAATGTCAAATTCACGTCCATCTTTTTTTCTTATAAATAACTGAGATAAAAGAATGAATACAACATATGTAATTACAGCCATTGCTGCTGTCCATAATAATCCCTCAAGTAAATCAGTGCGAAAATCTGTCTGATAGGCAAGAAAGATAAGTAGGGGATTTACAATATACATTACAAGTGATGA
>CAZGRB010000120.1:0-6911 GCA_964527695.1 uncultured Ruminiclostridium sp. | reverse complement strand
GTTGCGTCAACAGACTGTGAATAATAGCCGCTGTAAAGGTCTTCGATGATATCGTAGGAGAGAACTTCGAGGTTTTCAATCATCTTAGGATCGGAAATACAAAGTACGAATTCGTCACCGCCGAAACGTCCTGCAAAGCCGGTTTCGCCAGCTCTGTTCTTGATGACGTCAGCAACATACTTGATTACTTCATCACCTACTGCGTGGCTGTAACGGTCATTGATGAACTTGAAGTCATCGACGTCAAGGAAGAGAGCTGCAACCTTACCATTCTGGTTTCTTTCGATTTCAGCCTGGAATTCACGTTCAAATGTATTTCTGTTGTAAAGCTGTGAGAGGAAGTCGTAGCTTGCACGTTCAGCCAGCTTGATAGCTGCGTTCTTTTCCTGGTTGATATCAGTGAGGACACCGATTACACGTACGATTTCACCGAGACGGTCTGTTACACAGTGAGCCTTCATAGCTACCCAGATATCCTGACCGGATGCATCCTTGAGCTGGTATTCGCCGCCGATATCTTCCTTTGTCTTTAAGAGCGTGTTGATATCCTTCTTGTAATGTTCAGCGTCATCCTCGCTCATGAGGGAGTCAATGAACTTGCTGTTGTTTACAGTTGCGTTTGCATAGTCGAGAGAGAACTTTTCCTTAAAGTTGTCGGAAACGAACATGGTTTCCTTTACAAAGTCGTATTCAAACAGCATATTATCGGAAAGGTTGGATACTGTTCTGTGGAGCTCATCGCTGAGAAGAGCGTCGTCCATAAGGTCGTTGAAGGTGTTACCCATTCTTGCGAATTCCTTACCCATTTCCTTGGTGTTGATACGTTCGGAGTGGTTACCTTCGTTAATATCCTTCATTGTTGCAATCATGTCTGTAAGAGGGTTGATAACCTTTCTTGTCATAAGAATCATGACAAGAACACATACAAGAGCAAGTGCAACAAGAATAATAAGACCTACGATAAATACGGGAAATACAGCTTCGGAAGCTCTGGAGGAAGCAAAGAGGGAAATCCATACCCAGTCAGTTCCTGTAACCTTGCCGTATGCTCCGAGGTAGCCGTAATCGTTGATTGATTTGTAATTGGAGTCGTAGGATTCCGCATTCATGCCGGGAATCTTTGTCTTGAGGCCGTCTGCGAGACCTGAAGCTGAAAGGTCGGCAACTCCGCCGCTTCCGATAATCTTTGCACCGTCGGAAATTATAAGTGCGCCGTAGTCAAGATATGAGCAGCCTGCTATGTAGCTTGTAAGAGGAGCAAGGTCAACTACACAGGAAACATAACCTTTTCCACCCGCTGTCATTGCTGTGGTAACGAAAAGATCCTTGCCGTATTCGGCATTTGCAGTGTAGATATCGGAAACGAATGCGCCCTGTCTGCTGTTCCATTCATCGCTGTAAGCGAAGAAATGAGTTCCTGCTGCAGAGCCGATTCCGTCAGTAATGATAACACCCTCGTCATTTGTAATAACGATGTCGATGATGTTTGCACGGTTGGCGCTGTAATTATCACGGATTTCAGCAATTTCAGACTTTACCGAATTCAGGTCGGATACTGCCTTATCCACGGAGGGAACAGCTGAAAGCGCTCTTACATCTCCGAGATAGCCCTCGAGAATATTGATTACTCCTGCGCTGTGAGCGTATCCAGAAACACCTGTTTCGGAAACAATCGTGTCGTTTGCAAAGCTGAAAATATTCAGACCTGCAACAAGCATGAGAAGGATAAGCGGAAGAACCGTTACTCCTATCAGAACAACACGCAACGCTGTTTTAACCTTAATGTTCATTTGAAAACCATTCCTTTCCCGACGGACCTTCCGTCGGATGATATATTTTATTGGCAGTTATGACTGTCTAAAGAAGCCGCAGCTTCGTATTTACATATTTTCGGAATCCTTTATTCTTGAAAGGGCTTCCTCTCTCATTTCTTCCTTCTCCTGCTCCTCTATGCGTTTCTGGAGCTGAATTGTATAAACGAAATGCCCGAAGATTTCTTCCTGATTCTGGTCTACATTCTGGAACTGACAGCCATAGCCGTCGATTGTACCGTTGACACGCTGTATCCTGAGAACCTCGGCATATATATCCACGGGATTTCCCTCAACATAAAAATTGAGGTATACGATATCGTGAGGTGAAAAATTGACATCATCACTGCTGAGATAAACTCCGCCTATGCTGATATTTCTGATTGTTCCGGTGACAGGCTTGTTGAATTCAACATAATTGTCATCACGGATATAGCCCATAACCTCACATTCGATATCCGAGTCAACCTTGAAATACCTGCGCCGTTCCTCCATAAGAGTGCCGTAGTCGCTTCTCAGCTGTACATTCAGCTGGTCGCACAGTGACATTCTTACAGCAGCGGGATAGCGTATGCGGTCGCCGTTCTTCATATAGGTTATGACGTATACCGCCTGGTCCCTGTCAAGCTCGGGATAGCGCCTGCCCTTCATAATGATTACATTTGTAACGGGCATATCATCAATATAAAGACGGGGAAAAGAAAACTGATCCTTTTCCGCAACAGCCAGCTTGCGTCCGCCCGGGGAAGTTACTTCGATTTTATAAATTTTATTCTTATCAAGCATACACACCCCTCCTTTTCATACAGGATAAGTCCTGCTGAAAAGAAAAAATGCAGGAACCGCTTATTATTAATTATACATTAAATTGCACAAAAAAGTCAATAGCACACAGCAAAATTTTTCTTTTATCTTTGAAAAAACGGCAGGTGTGCCATAATAATTGGCAGTCTGCACAAATTTTCTCTTACAAAAGCCTTTAAAGGGCAATTTATTTTATGCAGTTTCACGAATTCGGTGGGAATTTTGACAATTCTGCCCGTTTTATGCTATACTGAAAAAAATAAATGCAAGGAGGGCGGTTCATGCGCTGGTTCTATCATTTTTCCCCTGTCAGACTGCGGAAAAAGGCAAGGAATATCATACTTGTGACAGCCTGCTTTTGCGCTGAGATATGTGTTGCCGCCTTTATCGTGCTGTTTTTCAATTTCCTTACGGCAAGAAACTATGATGTGATTCTTCAGATGCTCGCAATTGTCTGTGGAGCAATTCTTCTCGGTATGCTTGTATGCTTCGGTGCGGCAATGATTTCCTGGCATAAAATAAGCCGCCGAAGCCGATATACATATGTCGACATTCAGCCCAGAACCCTCATTTACAGTGCTTATGCAGGCGAATACACCGTGTCGGGGGAAAGAGTCATTATCCGTGACATATTCTATGTATCGTTCGAATATTTTTCGGGTGCTCAGGTTGCGGCAAATGAGAAGGATGTAATTGTGACGGGCAAGGTACGGCATTACTGTATGAACAGCGACAACCTCGGGTATCACGTAAAGGACGGTGGGGTGGTTTTCGACCGCGAGCTGCTTAACGAAAGCGGATATGAAAGCCTTGAAATTATGCGTATACCCTGTGTTTTCGGCAATCCCGAGAGACTATGCAGGGCGATAAACGAGGGCAGGGCAAGATTTGAGGAAATTCCTGCACCGAAGCCTTATGTTTTCAAGGAGGCGGATTTTATCCGCCGAAGGGCTAAGCCGAGAACCATGCCCGAGGATTTCAACTACAGCCGCAAGTGGTAAAATTTCCCTGCGGGGCGTGAATACGGCTGAGCTTGTCGTTTTACGGCAGGTTATTATGCCGCCGCAGGCGCCTTTTTTCCGAAAAACACCCATAAAAATCCGCTCTGATAAAAAAGAGGGGATTTTTTTGTCAAAACAGGAAAAAAATTTGTGAAAACCATTGAAAAAGATTGTAAAGTGTAGTATAATACTATATGTATAATTAAAATATGATATTATGTCTATATATTGATATAATATCCGTCCGCAGTTACACAGGAGGCGCTAATATGGCACTGTTCGATTACACCTCGTTCCGTATTATGGAACAGGGCATAAGTCTTTTAAGCCAGCAGCAGAACATTATTGCTCATAATATTGCTAACCAGGATACACCTGACTACAAGTGCAAGTATCTTTATTTCGCAGGTGTTCTTAAGGAACAGATGGACAGCCAGGGTGTTTCCACAGGCAAGAAACAGCTGGAGCTGGAATCAACTATCTATGTTGATGACAACACCAAGGACCAGCCTGACGGAAACAATGTTGACTCGGATACCCAGCAGGCTCTTTTCGCCAAGAATGCTATCCAGTATGAAGCTATTATCAACCAGATGAACTCCGAATTCAATATGATGCGTACCGCAATGTCACGCACATAATAGCAGAAAGGACAGAATATGGCTTTTTTAAGTAATCTTGATGTTGCCGTTTCGGGTATGATTGCCCAGCGTACAAGAGCAGATGTCATTGCACAGAACGTTGCAAATGCAGAAACCACACGTACCGCTGAGGGCGGCCCTTACATAAGACAGAACGTGGTATTTTCCGAGAATGTTTCCCGTGAAACAGACAGGGACAGCCTTATTGATTTCCGTTCAATGGTGGCTGAGCATCTCAACGAGCTTAAGCCTCTTGCGGGAAAGCCCGACAAGACAACAGGCGAGGGCGTTCTTCTTACGGAAATTGTTGAAGACCCTACACCCCCTACGCCTGTTTACGACCCCACACACCCCGACGCTGACGAGGACGGCTATTATTATCTGCCAAACGTAGATGTTGCGGAGGAACAGATTGATATGCTTGCGGCTACGCAGTCATATACAGCGAATCTTACAATATTCAACAGCCTTAAAACCCTTGCCACAAAGGCTCTTACCATCGGACAGTAATTTTCCGTCTGTGAAAGGAACGATTTATGTATATAATCCCCTTGACTTCAAATATAACTCCTCTTCAGCCGCTTGAAAGCATTATCTCTTCAGACGATACTGTACAGCAGACTGAAGGGACCACGGAACCCACATTCCTTGACGCTATGATGGGGCTGTGGAACAATGCCGCTGAAGCTCAGGCAACAAAAACCGAGGATATGATGAATCTTATGCTCGGCGATACAGACAGCCTTGAACAGATGCAGATAAACATTACAAAGGCTGAAATTGCTACCCAGCTGCTTGTAAATGTAAAGAATGCGGCAGTTGACGCATACAACGAAATTATGAGAATGAGTATCTGATTATTCCTCAAAAAAGTTCAGGAGCATATAAATGGATAAAGTAAAAGAGACGCTTACAAAAATGCTTGGAAGCGTTAAAACAAAATGGGCCGACATCGGCAAAAAGGGACATATAATTTTCTTTTCTGTGCTGGGTGTTGTCGTTATTTCGGCGATTATCGCAATTGTTCTTGCAAGCCGCACGGATTATGCGGTTCTGTATTCAGGGGCAAGTGCTGAGGAAGCGACTGAAATTCTTTCCATTGTGAAGAATGACCTTGGAGCTACCGAGGTAATATATGATGATAACGGCGATATCGTTGTTCCAAAGGATGAGGTTGAAAACCTCAGAGTTCAGCTCAGCATCCTGGGCTATCCCAAGTCTACCTTCAACTATGATTTATGGGAAAACGGCAAGGATTTGTTCTCTACCGAATCGGATAAGCGTGTACTGGAAAAGCAGCAGCTTCAGGAAAATCTCCGTGCAACCCTTGCCATGTTTGACGGTGTGGATTCTGCGATTGTAATTCTGAGTATTCCCGAAACGAATGATTATGTCATCAGCGGCAGCAAGGATGAACCGTCGGCGTCGGTGCTCCTTCAGATAAACAAGACGCTTACAAACGATACAATCAAGGGTATCTATAACCTTGTAAGAACGGCGGTTCCCGGTCTTGAAGAGGAAAATATCACTGTAACGGACGGTGCGGGAAACCTGCTTTCCTATGACGATATGCCCGTGCTTGTTGTTGACAATGACGAAGAAATAGAGCTTTACTACAAGCGTCTGGAGGTTCAGAATTCAATTACCAACATTCTCAAGGAAAAGCTTGAAGAAATTTTTGACGGCGTATTCTCCGATTACCGTGTGGGTGTTGATGTTCAGCTGAACTACGACAGCGAGGTTATGCAGTCCACTGAATATACCCCTTCCGTTGACGAAGAAGGCAACCGAGGCGGTATGGTTTCCGATGAAAAATACGTTTCCGCAGGCGGCGGTGTTGCAGCCGAGGGCGGTCTTGTAGGTACAACCGTTGATGCAGATATTTCACCTGATTATCCTACTCTTGAAGTGGGCGAGGACGGCGAATTCTACTATGAATGGCAGAAGCAGATTAACTATCTTGTAAACGAAGAAATCAGACAGGTTGAAAAGGACGGTTACAGCTACGACAATATTTCCGCTACGGTAGTTGTGGACGCAACAGGTCTTTCACAGGCGGAAATCGAACAATGGCAGGGCGTTATCGCAAACGCTATCGGCGCTGATTTTGAAAAGGTAAGCTTTATGGCTTCCCCCTTCATGCTTGACAGCACAGGCGGTTCGAGCGCACTCGGCGGTGACGGGACGGTTGTTGTTTCAGGACAGAAAAACACACTTATATTTGCTATTATTGCACTTGGTATACTGCTTGTCATCCTGCTGGTTATTGCACTTGTTGCGTCAGGCTCCGGCAAGAAGCGTGCAAAGGCGAGAAGAGAGGGCACTATGGCTGCTACACTTCATCCGAATCCTGCTGCTCCTGTTGATTATGAAGCAGAAGCGCACCATGAGACATATTATGAGGAAACTCCTGAGGACTTTGAAATCAGAAGTCTTACGGAAGACGACGGAGAGGAAACACGTGAAGCTATTCTTAAGCGTGAAATCCGTGAATTCTCCAAGACTAATCCTGAAATCGTTGCTCAGCTTATCCGCACATGGATGAGAAACGAGGAATAGCCGTGAGCCACGGCTGGCAGTTCCCGCCTTTTTGCAGCTCTGCGGTATATTGCAAGAGGTGTGATGGTGGGGATATGTTGTTGTGGGAATTATAA
>CAZGRB010000119.1:0-6992 GCA_964527695.1 uncultured Ruminiclostridium sp. | reverse complement strand
GTAAAGCACATCGTTAAGGCCAAGCTTAATAAAATCAAGACCAAGCGACGGTAAATCTTCCTTGTAACGCACTTCATCAGGCTGTAAGAAGTTTGCGTTAAGTCCCACCTGATATGCCTGATAACGCTTGAGAATATCGTTGACTTTTTTCTCTTATTTTGTTATAATAAACAAAATTATAAACAGATTTTTTGGAGATGATTTTATTGATAAGAGCAGCAGCTATCAACGATTGCAAAACACTTGCAGAACTCGCTGTTCAGATGTGGAGCAATAGTTCAGTCAACGAATTGGAAGCAGACTTTTCTGAAATTATAAATAAAGGTGCTTCTGTTTGCTTTATTAAATATTCAGATAATTCGCCCATTGGTTTTGCTCAATGCAGTCTGAGACATGATTATGTCGAAGGCACAAGCAGCTCTCCCGTAGGATATCTGGAAGGCGTTTTTATCAAAAAAGAATACCGAAATAAAGGCTATGGAAAAGAATTGGTACTTGCCTGTGAAGAATGGGCAAAGAATATGGGGTGCAGAGAATTTGCAAGCGATTGCGAACTTACAAACGCTGATAGCCTGAAATTTCATTTATCAATGGGATTCAACGAAGAAAACCGTATAATCTGTTTCCGAAAAGACATTTAAAACAGCGAAAGGACAACTTATGACAAATGAAAACACAAACTATGGACAAAGCGTTACTGCCGTTGTTATAAATGACGGAAAAGTTCTGCTTGCACGTCATACATACGGCGGCGGAAACGGTATGCTGATTATCCCAGGCGGATACGTGAATTTCGGCGAGACTCCGCAGGATGCTGTAAAGCGTGAGTATATGGAGGAAACAAACATTGCGATTGAGCCGAAGGATGTTATCGGAATACGTTTCAATATGCATGACTGGTATGTGGCTTTCAGAGCCGAATATGTTTCGGGAGAAGCAAAATCCGACGGCGATGAAAACAGCGAGGTTATCTGGCTTGATGTGAACGAGGCGCTGGCAAGAGAGGATGTTCCCGACCTTACAAAAAAGCTTATTGAAAGTGCAGTTTCTCCCGATTCAGGCTTACAGCGCAAGGAATACAACGGAAACACAAAGCACGCACCGCAGTCGCTATATAATACATAACAAAAATCCTGAGAGCATCGCTCTCAGGATTTTTTATCTCCGATTTCCACCCATGCAGGGCGAAAGCCGCAGTTTAATGCAATATTCCAGGAATGATAATTTGATACGCTTGTGCCGTAGAACGGAATGTCGCCGTTTTCGGCAATTTTATTTTTCAGCAGTGTTACAAGATACGTACCCACACCCCTTGAACGATATTCGGGCATTACATCAATACCTATCTGCTGCCAGCCTTTCGCATCCTCTGAACAGCCTGCCATGCCCATGATTCTATCGCCGTCATAAGCGATTACAACTATCCTGTCAGGGCGTTCGGGCTTATATTTATCACAGATTGCATTGGGGAAACGCTCATCGCCGTAAAACTGCATTATCTCCGTGCCATAAAACCACTTTACAGGGTAATTCTGTTTCGGTTCAACCCTTTCACAGGGCAGAAACATATGGTGGGTCTGGCTTAAAGTACGACCGTATTTGTTCAGCTCTTTTTCAATCGGCATAAGGTTGGGCATTTCAAAAAGCTTATACCCTTCCCTGCTTTTAATATGCTCCGACAAGAACGGGTGCAGACATTCGTCCGCCGTTACTACCGCATTTCTGCCTGTTGTAATCATATGAAAGAAATATTTTTCGGGGCTGTAAACCCGTCTACCCTCATTGATTGCCGAAACGGTAAGGATATTTTCGGTTTTTGTGAAATCTTCAGGTGAGCAGTTGAATTCAAGGGAAAGAAGCTTAAAAAGAGGCTTAAAAAATTCATTCTTCATCGCTGTATTTCTCCTTGTCTGCAATTTTTCGTTCTTCTTTTATTCTTGCAACTATCGCTATTATAATGCGGATTATAAGGTGCAGAATAACCTGCGCATAAACGGTAAATACATAAACCAACCATTGAAAACCCCTAAAAAATAAGCTGTGATCCCACGGATTCAAACGTCCTTGTAAATTATCAGCATAAAATACCGCAATCACAAATACAGGAACAGCCATAACTACCGCCGAAATAAAATATGCACCATTGCAGGCAAGCGATAACTCGCCCGGCTTCATTTTCCGTTCGAGAAGCAAAACCAGCAGAATAGTACAGATGCAGATAAAAATTTCCGCGCACCACGCCGCAGTCGTATCCCGAAAAACGATTTCTGCAAGTGCTGTGATAAAAAGGATATTTAACATAAGTAAAGGCGCAAGCAAAGCACTGCCGATAATTTTTAATGTCGTTTTCTTCATAATTTCCTCTTTTTATCTTTTAATATAATCTTTGAATGTTCTTATGCACGACATAACCGCCCAAATAAGCAGGAATGCCGCATTTTTCAGTAGCAGTATAAACTGATAGCCTGCCATTGCGTATACTGACGAAAAGCCGCCGTCCATTACCGCCGAATATATTACATTCGGTAAAATCCATAGTCCGAAAACTGCCGCCGATATGAAATATGCAAAAAAGCACGGCAGGTCGTCATCTGCTGAAATAAATTTATAACGCAGAATTACAAGTCCGACAAGTGCGGCTATACATAAGGCAATTTCAAGATTCAGCTCCTCTCCTGTCGAACAATTCTGACCTACTGAAACGATTATCAGCAATATAACAATCGACAACAGCAACGGAATCAATGCCGAAAAAACTATTTTTGTTGATTTCTTCATAATTTCCTCTTATATCTTTTTAATCATCATACATGAAAAAGTCGTCCTTTAAGAACATATTCATAGTTCTTGTGATAACTCTTGAGGGGCGGGACAGGAAGCGTTCCTTCATTTCCTTTGCCTTTTCCTCGTCGGGAGCAAATACCCTCATATCGAGAATTATCTCACCGCTGACCTCGTTCAGGAACTGAACGCAAAGGTCATAGCGTTTTAATTTATAATCGTAATTGATAAAGCATTTAATAGATTTTTCCCTTTCAATCCTGTTCAGTACATCATTACCCAGTTCAATTGTCTTTTCACGTATTGAAAGCGGAATGTGCATGAGAAATTCATTGGCGAGAGTTTCACCGTCGGGAAGGAGAGAGTATATATGTTCGCCCTTCTGCTTGTCATTCTTTACCGAAATAAGCTGTTTCTTCTCCATTTTGCCTACTTCGGTCATAAGCTCAAAGTAATTTACGCTTTCGAGAGAAAGTACAATTTCACTTATAAAGCTGTCGGAAACCTCACCGAACTCTTTAAGCATAAAGCAGAAATAAACGCATATATCAAAGCTGTTGTCAACCTGAATCTGTGGAATCATACTAATCCTTTCATACTAAAAATGACAGCAGAGCAATGTTTGCCGCCGCTTCAACCACGGGTACGGCACGGGGCACGATGCAGGCATCGTGTCTGCCCTTGATTTCGAGAACTGTGTTCTCCATCTTTATGTAATCTACTGTCTGCTGAGGCTGTGCAATGGACGGTGTAGGCTTGATTGCAACATTGAACACGATGGGCATTCCGCTGGTAATTCCGCCTAAGATACCGCCGTTATTGTTTTTAGTTGTTATTATTGTTTTGCCGTCGGTTGTAAAGGGGTCATTGGCTTCTGAGCCGCACATATCCGCAAAACCGAAGCCCTTTCCGAATTCAATGCCCTTTACCGCAGGAATACCGAATACCGACTGAGAAATGCGGTTTTCGATTCCGTCGAACATAGGAGAACCCACACCTGCAGGCATACCCACAACTGCACATTCGATTCTGCCGCCTATGGAATCAAGCTTTCCGCTTGCGTCCGCAACCTCCTGCTTCATAAGAAACTCTGTTTCGGAATCTATAACAGGAAAATCCTTTGCCTTGACTTCATCAAGAAATTCTTTGGTGACATTCACGCTGTCAAAACGGTTATCCCATACATTTCCGATGCTTAAGATATGCGCACCGCAGGAAATGCCTTTCTGTTCAAGAATCTGAGCGCATACCGCACCTGCAAAAACAAGGGGTGCTGTGATTCTGCCCGAGAAATGACCGCCGCCTCTTATGTCGTTTGCGCCGTTGTAGCGTTCATAGCCTGTGTAATCTGCGTGACCGGGACGGGCAACAGCGGAAATATTATTATAATCTGCGGAATGCTGGTCGGTGTTCATAATAACCGCCGCTAAGGGAGTGCCTGTGGTCTTGCCATTAAGGTAACCCGACATTATTTCGGGATAGTCCTTTTCGTTTCTGCGGGTGCTGATTCCGTCCTTTTTGGGAGCTCGTCTTGCCATAAAATCAAGCACCTTATCAAAATCAATCTCACAGCCTCCGGGCAGCCCCTGTATAACAACGCCGATTCCCTTTCCGTGGGATTCGCCGAAAATTGATACGGATAAATTTCCGAAATGTAATTCAGATGACATCTGCAATACCTCCGAGTTTTCTGAAATCTTCAAAGAAGGTTGGATAGGACTTGGAAACGCATTCCGCACCCTTTATTACAATCTGTTCTGTGCAGCGTTGAGAAGCGATAGCAAGAGACATTGCAATTCTGTGGTCGCTGTATGTTTCGCACTCACCGCCGTGAAGAGAATCAACGCCATGTATCACAAGATAATCCTCCCCTGCCTCAATTTTTGCGCCGAGGCGGTTAAGCTCCGTGGAAATTGCCGCTAAGCGGTCACATTCCTTTATACGGAGCCTTGCACAGCCTGTAATATGTGATGTGCCCTTTGCAAAGCAGGCAAGCACTGTCAGAATCGGCACAAGGTCGGGTATATCCTCTGCATTTACATCAAATGCCTGTCCGCCGCTTTCACCAAACTGCTTTACAATATCTATAATGGCACGATCACCCTGCGCACTGTCATATCGGAGATTTATCGGGGTGATATTTCCGCCGATTGCATCAGCCACAAGGAAGAATGCCGCCTGGGACATATCCGCTTCTACCGTATAATTGCAGGGGCTGAAAGCGCTGTTTTCAGCTATCGTAAAATCATTTTCACCTATCGCAACATCAACACCGAAGCTTTTCATTGCGTCAGCGGTAAGAATTGCATAGGGACGGGACTGAAGCTGTGAGGTAAGGGAAATCGTACACTTTTCGCCTGTAAGAGGGAGCGCTAACATATATCCTGTTATAAACTGAGAAGAAATGTCACCTGTCACAGGGAAATCGCCGCCGCTTAGCTTACCCTTGATTATGTAGGGCATTTTTTCGGAAGCAAACTCAATACCGTGACGGGGTAGCTCCTCTAAAAAGGGAATAATGGGACGGTTAGGGAGATTTGCTTCACCATGGAAGGCTGACTCTGCACCCAGCGCTGCGGCAATAGGTATCATAAAGCGGAGAGTTGAACCGCTTTCACGGCAGTTTATATCCGCCTTTTCCGAGGGAACGGAAATTCCCTTTACGATTGTTTTGTTTCCGTCGTGGGATATTACCGCACCGAGAGCAGTAAGTGCGTCCTCGGTAGCACGTGTATCCTCACAGTCAAGCACGTCTGTAATCACGCTTTCGCCGTCTGCAAGCGCCGCAGCTATAAGCGCACGGTGGGAAATGCTTTTGGACGGCGGAACAGCTATGTCTCCGCTTAAAAGCTTTGGTGTTACTCTTAAATCCATGGATTAACCCTCAATCATATTCTTAAAATCATTGATGTTCATTTTCACAATATCAGCCTTGCCGATTTCACGGCAGAGAATAATGCTGATTGTGTCGGAAAAACGCTTCTTGTCGTTTACTGCACCGCTGAAAAGTGCTTCTGCGGGTGTTTCAGACTCAAAGGGCATATTGTTTGCCATAAGGCAGGCTTTAAGCTCATTGCTGATATTGTCCCTTATAAGACCTGCCTTTTCACCGATAGTTGTCATAAGGTACATACCGACCGAAACAGCCTTACCGTGAGAAAAACCGTGGTAGTTATAATATTTTTCAATGGAATGACCGAGCGTGTGTCCGAAATTGAGAATCATTCTGAGTCCTGTATCAAATTCATCGGTTTCCACTACCTGACGCTTGATGTCCACACACTCTTCCACAATCTTTGCAAGATTTTCCTTTACCTTACCCGATTTTAAAAGCTCAAAAAGCTCCTTTGACCATATCATTCCGTACTTTACAACCTCACCCATACCGTCGGTGAATATTTCCTCAGGGAGAGTGCTGAGAGTATCAATGTCGGCAATGACAATATCGGGCTGCTTGAATGCGCCTACAAGGTTCTTTCCTCCGCCTATATCAACGGCCGTCTTGCCGCCTACGGAGCTATCAACCTGCGCCAGAAGTGTTGTAGGAATCTGAACATAGTCGATTCCTCTGAGATATGTAGCAGCCGCAAAACCTGTAAGGTCGCCTACCACGCCGCCGCCGAGAGCTACAAGAAAATCGGAACGGGTGATATTCTTTTCAGCAAGAAAATCATAAAGCTTGGTAAGGGTTTTATGGCACTTGCTCTCTTCGCCGTTCGGGAATACAAATATGTCTACGGTAAAACCTGCGTCGGTCATTGAGTTTATAAGCTTTTCAGCATATAAGCCGTTTACAATATCATCTGTTACAATAACAGCCTTTCTGCCCTTTACCGCACCCGCAATAAGACCCCCTGCTTCATTGAGCAGACCGTTTCCTATTACTACGTCATAAGGCTTTGAGGCATTTACACGGATTTTAGTCATTTAAATCACTCCATTGCTTTTGGTTTTTTATGGGCTTGTACCTGTGAGAATACAAGCCCGTGTTTTTTATTGTTTTACTTCCTTCATTGTCTTGTTCTTCAAGAAAATGAAGAGCTTTGGGGATACCTTTTTCAGTGTTCTCTTTGCAAAAATGAAGGCATCTTCCTTGAACTTCGCCATCTGATAGATAAGCTTTCTGGGATAATGCTTGGAAGTAATCTTCTTGTCAAGTGCTGCTTCCTTCTTCTTCGCCTGTTCTTCGGGAAGAGCATAGATAGCCTTGT
>CAZGRB010000118.1:0-7008 GCA_964527695.1 uncultured Ruminiclostridium sp. | reverse complement strand
AGAATGGCAAATTCAAAGAAAAAAGCCTCTCTCAATTTCTTTGCCGGACTTCTTATGCCATATTATCAGTTCTATCAGCGTATGGTAGGCCCTGCAATCATCCTGCTTATTGTAAATTTTATTCTCAGTCTGCCCGCTTCCATTTATCAATTGAACGCAATGATGAATAGTGCTTCATCTGCTTCAATGGAAATGTCGGGTCTTGGCAATATAATCTCTGTTCTTTCCTTTGTAGGCGTTGTCATTCAGATACTGGTGGCATTTTTCAATGATTATTTCTATATGCGCTGGTCTGTGAACAGGATTCTCGGGCTGCGTGAAAAATACAAGGACCTGCCCGAAAATGAATACCACGAGGCTCTTGCAAAAGCTGGTACGCCCAAATGGTCGTATACACTTATCGGAGTAGGCATTGCCCTTGTAATTTCATATATTGTAGTTCTGGTTATGTTCGGCTGATAAATGACTGCTGAATCAGGAAAGGAGGCGTAACTATGTTCGGCGGAAAGCTGAGGGATATCTATGAAAAATACGGCGTAAAATCTGTATATCCCATTATATATATTATATTCTTTCTCATTAATTTTCTGTCAACGCTGGGTATGACCTACCCTGCTACCGACCCCAATGAGCTGTGTGTTATTGCCGTATCCCAGTTCTTTACAGGAAAAAGCTGGGCAGGTGTAATGTGCTCTGTAGACTATTATTACGGCTTCCTTCAGGGAATTATCTACACTCCGATAATGCTTATCTTCAATAATCCTGAGCTTCAGTATGCTGCAATCGGCGTGGTAAACTCCCTTATTATCAGCTTTGTGCCGATTTTTTCCTTCAGCATCGGCAAACGGCTCGGAATTGAAAAGCTGTGGAAGCTTCTGACCGTCTCCTTTGTCACAGGAGGCTACTGCTGCTATTTTGCTCATTCAAAATTTGCATGGACCGAAACGGTTACAATTATACTGCCTTGGATTATTTTAAGACTTCTGCTTGTTATGTCCGAAATCAAGAATAAGGCAAAAACCCATGCTCTTTCAGTAGCGCTCGGCCTTCTCTGTGCATTATGTCTTGCTGCTCATGTGCGGCTTATTGCTGTTATACTTACAGTTGTTGCCGTAATTGCTGCGGAACGGATTTTCTATAACAAGAAATCCGTTTATCTGGGTACATTTATCCCCTCTTTCCTTCTGGGAACCGCAGGAGTGCTTGCAGTTACGCATATCCTTATAACTCAGCTCTGGTGCTGCAGCGACCCGTCGCTGCTCAATAATACCCTTTCAAATCTGTTCTCTGCTATAAGCGGCAATATAGAAAACAAAAGCGCCCGCTTTATTCAGACAATTTTCGGACAGCTATACTATTTTATAACCTCAACATGGGGCTTCGGTGCAGTTGCATTCTGTCTTTTCGGCGCAATGCTGTCCCATCTTATAAAAAGGAAACAATCCGATGAAGCGCAGACCTATTCTCACGGTGTATCCATAATAGGTGTATTCTCGTTTTTCTCTGCAATTTTTACTGTTATAGCCTCAACTCTTTACCGCTTTGGTACGGACGGCTTCTACAAGTATCAGGATAATGTAATCTTCGGGCGCTTCCTTGACGGAATTATCCCGTTTGCATTCCTTTTTGTACTTGCAATATTGTTTACAACCTCAATTAAAATCAATAAAATTTTAGGCGCCGCGGCAATAACGGCGACAGTGTTCCTTGTATTCTTCACAATTACCGTTCCTGTTATCCTTGGCTGTGACGCCACAAGAATTTCGCCTATTCTTTCCCTTTATCCTCTCAGAGTAGGCGCTGATACCGAGCTTCTTGATTTCAACACACTGCTTCTGACGGTTTCAATGGTATTCTGTGTGCTGTCAGTATTTATCGTTGTAATAAGCTGTACCAAAAAATACCGTTCTGCAATTATTTCTGTAATTCTATGCGGACTTACGGTTTACTCCCTGATATTTATTTCGGGAACATACCTCCCGATGTGCAGAAATGAATCAATTATCAAAAATCAGGCAGTTGCTGACATTTCAGACAGCGTATATAATCAGAACGGCGCACCTGCCCTTACATTATACAATCTGAACCGTCACGACGCACTCATGCTCCAGTTCCTTAACACCAATATAAATGTCCGTATTACATACGATATTGAATCAATACCCGAAAACTGCTTTGTTGCAGTAAAAGCAGGCGAGGATGTTTCTGCGCTTCTGGGCGGAAGAATGCCATTCCTGTTGATTGATGAAAATGAATCGCTGAGACTTTATGCTTACGGCGACCGTGCAGTTGCATATATGCGTTCGCAGAATGTGGATGAAAGCGAGCAGCAGGCCGAAAACACACCTCTTATCACCACAGCTGAAACAACAACAGTTCCTGCGGAAACCACAACAACCACAGCTCCTGCACGTACATCCTTTACAACTGAACGCACCCCTGTTATCACAACATATAATCCGCCCGCAGTTGTAACATCACACGTTGATGAATTCGGCGCAGAAGCAGAATGGGCAGATATTGAGTAGACAGGCGGTGTGTTCCGATACTTGCAATATCTGATTGATTCTGTTTCATCAAAATATCACGCTACAAAAAAGCAGAAACCTACAAGAGCAGCGTGCTTAGCCTCTCCTTCGTTTTCTTTCGGAAAACTTCGGAGAAGCACACCCGCTGCTGTGCTCCGCTATCCGCTTCCGCCGCTGGCGGAAGCTCGCTTCGCACCCTGCTGCCGAAAGGAACAAAAATGCCTACATTCAAGAAGAAAGCAAAGCCTTTATCCCCTGCACGAACCCTGACACTGGGTTTTATTATAATAATTACCGTGGGTGCATTGCTGCTTTTTCTTCCGGTTTCATCAAAAAGCGGTACATTTACAGATATAGTCACCTGTATATTTACCGCAGCCTCCGCCTCTTGTGTGGTAGGCATGACTGTTGTTGATACCTTTACTCACTGGAGCATATTCGGTCAGGCAGTTATAATGCTGCTGATACAGATAGGCGGTCTGGGCTTCATTACCTTAGTCACCTTCTTCAACGTGGCAATAGGTAAAAAAATCGGCTTTGTAAAAGCCGTCGTTGCAAGCGGCGACCTTACCATGACAGGACTTTCAGCCACCAAATCCATTTTCATACGGGTAGTAATCCTCTCTTTTACTATCGAAGCCGTCGGTGCCTGCCTGCTTATGGTTAAGCTTGTGCCCGCATACGGCGGATACGGTATTTTTATGTCATTCTTTACCGCAATTTCCGCCTTCTGTAATTCAGGTCTTGACCTTTTCGGAATCAGCAACCCTTCTTCAAGTATGTCTCAATTTGCCGATGACCCGTATATGCTGACGGTAACAATGATACTTGTAGTCGTAGGCGGCCTCGGCTTTGTTGTCTGGGAGGAGCTGCTGGCATACCGCAGGGAAAAAACTCTTTCCCTTCACTCAAAGGTTGTGCTTATAACTACGGGGGTGTTATTTCTCGGCGGTGCACTTGTCTATTTTATACTCCAGTTCACCATGCCCGAAACCTTCGGCGAGTACACGCTGTCACAGCGTATAACCACGTCATTTTTTGCGTCGGTTTCCGCCCGTTCTGCTGGCTTCACTGCCTCGCCCGTTGCTACGGCAGACAGCTTTTCAAAAATGTTTACAATAATCCTTATGTTTATCGGCTCCGCACCGGGTTCAACAGGCGGCGGCTTCAAGGTAACCACTTTTGCTATAATTGCAGCTACGGCATGGTCTGTTATAAAGGGCAGAGAGGACACACGGATACTGAATCACACAGTTTCAAAGCAGGTTGTATATAAGACCCTTACCGTACTTTGCCTGTCTCTTCTGTTTGTAATATCGGGAACATTCGTGATTTCGCTTATTAACCCCGTATATGATTCTCTTGATGTTCTTTTCGAGGTTATAGCCGCATTCTCTACAACAGGTATTTCCACAGGGCTTGCTGAAAACTCGGAAATCGCTACAAAGCTTATTATGCCGCTTATTATGTTTGCGGGAAGAATCGGCCCTGTTTCGCTCATGCTCAGTCTGACAGGACGAAATGCCCGTGATAAAAGTGAAATTCTCCCTCAGGGTGAAATCATGGTAGGTTAAACAATGGAAAAAGAAAAATTTGACCTTTTCGGTCTTTCTATCAATGTCAGCACCGACCACCGCTTCGGTACTGACGCAATACTTTTGGCACGTTTTGCAAAACCCCTTAAAAAAGATATAGTCTGCGACCTCTGCACAGGCTGCGGAATTGTTCCCATGCTTTTTGAAGCCTGGGGTAATTGTCCTAAAAAAAGCTACGGCGTTGAAATTCAGGATGAGGCAGTGGAATTATTCAGGGAAACCGTTGCTGAAAACAAGCTCGGCGACCGTGTAATCCCTGTTAAGGCTGACCTTACAAAAAAAGATGAGCTGTTTCAGATTCCACGTGAAAGCGTGGATATGGTAACGGTAAACCCTCCTTATTTCAAAACCGAATGCGGTGCGGAGCGTCTGTCCCCTGCCCAGGCTGTGGCAAGACATGAAATCCTGTGCAATCTGGAACAGGTCATTGCCGCCGCTGCGGGTCTGCTGAAATACGGGGGTTATCTTAAAATGTGCCACATTCCCGAACGGCTTACAGATATAATCTGCCTTATGCGGCAGTACGGAATCGAACCGAAGATATTACAGTTCGCCCACAATAAGCCCGCAGATAAGCCTTATCTGGTGCTTATCAGCGGCAGAAAGGGCGGAAAATCAGGAGTGATTGTAGAAAAGCCCGTTCTGGTAAGCGATGTAAACAGGGAGCTTTTCGGCAGCAGTACGGAATTATAAAATAAAGAAAGGAATATCTTTATGGAAATAAAATTAATGGTTCTGCCTCCTT
The DNA here is from genome assembly GCA_964527695.1 of uncultured Ruminiclostridium sp. GTDB lineage: Bacteria > Bacillota > Clostridia > Oscillospirales > Ruminococcaceae > Ruminiclostridium_E. The sequence goes on along the minus strand of CAZGRB010000118.1, from coordinate 2,140 downwards.
TAGGGACAAACTGCTATCTTGTAAAAACAGGCGAAAACAGCGGTGTTGTAATCGACCCTGCCGATAAGGGAAGGGATGTTGTTGCAGCTGCTTCGGAGTTCGGCATGAAAATTGAAAAAATTTTGCTTACCCACGGTCATTTCGACCATACGGGCGGAGTAAATGACATAAAAAAGCTTACAGGCGCAGCTGTTTTCATCCACAAGGACGATGAATGTATGCTTTCCGACGGAAATAAAGCTCTTGCATATTTCTGTCCGTCCAAAAAATTTGTTGAAAAGGAAGCTGATTTCACATTCAGCGACGGAGATGAAATCGTGCAGGACGGAGTAGTTTTCAAGGTAATGCACACCCCGGGGCACTCTGCAGGAAGCGTATGTTTTCTTGTTGAAACGGACGGAGAAAACTATATGTTTGCAGGAGATACGATTTTCAAGGATTCCATCGGCAGAAGCGACGGATATTCGGGAGATTATATCGTTCAGAAAGCAACTCTTGAAAAGCTGAAGGCCCTTCCTGAGGATTATATAATTCTGAGCGGACACGGCGAAGCAACAACCCTTGAAGAAGAGAAGATATATAATCCGTTTCTGGGGTGAGCTTTTGTTAAGGCATAGAAAGGAAAAATTATATGAAAGTACAAATCAGTGATAATCTGATTAAGCACTATCTGCGTAACGTATATTTTATTAACGGTCACAGCTATGCAGGAAAGTCAACCATGGTAAGAATGCTGTCCCAACGATATGACATGATATTCTGCGGTGAAAATTATCATGATGCATTTCCGAGAGAAAAACTGTCACGCTGGAAACAGCCCGGTCTGTGCTATTTTGATACAATGAGCGGCTGGGAAGAGTGGCTTAATATGACGCCTGAGGAGCATTATAACTGGACAACGCAGGTTTCACAGGAGTGCATAGAAATTGAGATACTTGAACTGATGAAGTTAGCCGCAGGCGGCAGAAGGGTTATTGTTGACACCAATATTCCTCCCGATATACTCAGGGAAATCTCTGATTACAATCATGTGGCAATTATGCTTTGCGATCCGCCCGACATCTGCTCTACACGCTTTTTTGACCGTGATGACCCAGACAAAAAATTCATGATGAATCAGATAAAACTATGCAAAGACCCTGAAGCAACTCTTAAAAATTTCAATTCATGGGCATTATATCATCCGCCTGTAGAAATTGACTGGAATAACACAGGATTCTTTACATACACACGTTCAGACTTTGAAAATGACACCAGAGAAGAAATGCTCAATGCGCTTGCAAAGCATTTCGGTTTATAATTTCAAATCAGATATAAAAATAAGCGGCGAGTACTATTTCAGTACCCGCCGTTAATCTTTATTGTAAGTTTAATCCAGCCTTGCATAAGTCGAAACCGCCTGTCGGCTCTGCCGACATCATTCTACTCGGCCTGCTCTGCCTGTTTCCTTGAGGATTACGTCATGAGAACCACCTTCTACGATACTTGTGGAAGATACGAGAGTAAGCTTTGCGTTCTTCTGGAAATCAGGAATGTTGAGGCAGCCGCAGTTGCACATTGTGGAACGGACCTTGGAGAGAGAAAGGTTTACGTTGTCCTTGAGTGAGCCTGCATAAGGAACATAGCTGTCAACACCTTCCTCGAAGGAAAGCTTCTTATCGCCGCCCATATCGTAACGCTGCCAGTTTCTTGCTCTGTTGGAGCCTTCACCCCAGTATTCCTTAACATATGTACCGTTAAGCATAAGCTTGTTTGTGGGAGATTCGTCGAATCTGGAGAAATAACGTCCCAGCATAAGGAAATCTGCGCCCATTGCGAGAGCAAGAGTCATATGATAATCGTGAACAATACCGCCGTCGGAGCATACAGGAATATAAATGCCTGTTTCTTCAAAATAACGGTCACGCTCTGCGCAAACATCAATAAGAGCAGTAGCCTGTCCACGGCCGATACCCTTCTGTTCTCTTGTGATACAGATAGAACCGCCGCCGATGCCTACCTTGATAAAGTCTGCACCGCAGTCTGCAAGGAAACGGAAGCCTTCTGCGTCAACTACGTTACCTGCGCCTACCTTAACGGTATCGCCGTAGTTCTTTCTTATCCAGTCGATTGTAAGCTTCTGCCATTCGCTGTAGCCCTC
>CAZGRB010000117.1:0-7043 GCA_964527695.1 uncultured Ruminiclostridium sp. | reverse complement strand
GATTCCGCTGAGTTTGTCATCATTTCATAGGGGTAGATATTTCCGTTGAAAAATTCTTTTATTGTGTTCATTATAATACTCCTTTCCGTTTTATCAGAGTATATCACAAAAACAGGAAAAGAATGTCCTGTGACAGGACAAAGAAAAAATCTTTTCCGCTATCGACGAACGGAACACGAATGTGTTCCCGAGGAGGCTGCGGAAAAGTGCCCTTTTTTTCTCTCTTTTTTTGGGCAAGCAAAAAAAGAGAATAAACCTACTCTATTTATCCAAAAAAACTTATAACCTAAAATCAAAATTCTGCTATTTTAATAATTGCAACAAAAGGCGGGTAATGATATAATAGATAAGACTGTTAAAATATAATCAAAAGGGAGATTTTCCATGGAAATAACTGAAATTCTGAAAGCGCTTTGCTCCGCCGTGGGTGTTTCGGGTGCAGAAGACAACGCCTGCGTTGTTGCGGAAAAATATCTGCGTAAGTTTGCGGCAAATGCAAAGACCGACAAGTTCGGCAACGTTACCGCCTTTATCGGCGACAGAAACAACGGCAAGAAAACCCTTATGCTTGAAGCGCACATTGACGAAATCGGCTTTATCGTTTCATACATTGACGACAAGGGCTTTATAAAGGTAGGCGAATGCGGCGGCACAGACCGCAGACTCTATGCGGCACAGACCGTGACAATACACGGCGAAAGCCCTGTAAGAGGAGTAATCGCTACCCTTCCCCCTCATGTAAACAGTGATACAAAGAAGGCTATGAAGGCTGAGGATATCCTGATTGACACAGGTTACAGCAAGGACGCCCTTACAAAAATGGTTTCTCTCGGTGACAGAGTGACAATCGACAGCAAGTTCGTGACCCTGAACGGCACTCGTGTAAGCGGCAAGGCTATCGACGACAGAAGCGGTGTTGCGGCGGTTTTATATGCACTTTCCCTGTTACAGGGCAAGGAAACCGACTATAATATCGCAGTTCTTTTCGCTTCTCAGGAAGAAACAGGCAGCAGAGGCGCAAAAATCGGCGCATTCAACCTTGAAGCGGATTTCTGCCTTGCAACCGATGTAAGCTTTGCATACACTCCCGGTTGTAAAAAGGAGAAGTGCGGCGAAATGGGCAAGGGCGCAATGATAGGCATTTCCCCTGTTCTTGACCGTGAAATGACCGACAAGATGAAGAAGCTTGCGGCTGAAAAGGAAATACCTGTTCAGTTTGAAATAATGGGCGGCGAGACAGGCACAGACGCAGACGAAATCAGCACAGCAAAGAACGGCGTCCGCACAGGTCTTATTTCCATTCCCCTGAAATATATGCACACACCTGTTGAGGTTATTGACACAGAGGATATAAAGGCTGTGGGCAGACTTATGGCTGAATTTGCTATGGGAGGTGCTTTATAATGAATTTATCTCTTCTTGAAAGACTTACAACTGTATGCGGCACAAGCGGCAACGAGCAGGTTGTCCGTGATTTTATAATTTCAAAGCTCCCCTCTGACTGCGAAAAGACCGTTGACAATATGGGCAACCTGATTGTCACAAAAAAAGGCGCACAGACACCGAAAAATAAGGTGATGATATGCGCTCATATGGACGAGGTAGGCTTTATAATCACAAGCATCACCGATGACGGCTATCTTAAGTTCACAACCGTAGGCGGAATTGTTCCCTCGGCGGTTTTCGGCAGAAAGGTTACTTTCGGTGAGTTTTCGGGTGTAATCGCAGAGCGCCCCGTACACATGGTAAAGGGCGACGATAAGGATAAACAGCCCCAGATTGACGAGCTGGTTATCGACATCGGCGTTACATCAAAGGAAGAAGCTCAGAAGCTCGTTTCTCTCGGCGATTACTGCTATTTTGAAAATGACTTTTTCCTTTTCGGAGACAACAGACTTCATGCAAAGGCGCTGGACGACAGACTTGGTTGTATGATGATGATAGAAATGCTGAACTCGGAGCAGGAATATGACCTTACCTGCGTATTCACCGTTCAGGAGGAAATCGGAACAAGAGGCGCAGGCTGTGCGGCATTTACCGTAAACCCTGACTACGCAATTGTCCTTGAATCCACAACAGCCTGCGACATTTCAGGCAGTGACGATGAAAACAAGGTGTGCTGCTTCGGAGAGGGCGCGGTTGTTTCCTTTATGGATAAGAGCACCATATATGACCGTGAGCTTTACAAGCTTGCTTTCAAGACAGCCGCAGAAATCGGCGTAAAGTGTCAGACCAAGACAAAGGTTGCAGGCGGCAACGACAGCGGCGCAATCCACAAGGCGGCAGGCGGAATCCGCACCACGGCAATTTCCGTGCCCACCCGTTATCTCCACACAGCTTCCTGCGTGGTTCATTTAGAGGATGTTGCCGCTACGGAAAAGCTTGCGGCGGCTATGTATAAGAAGCTCTGTCAGTTATGATAACACGGATTACGGAAAAGGAAGAGCTGGAAAAAGCACTGAGCGCATTTTCTCCCGATGTTTTCACGGGGAAGATAAAAGCGCTTTATGAGGCCTACGGCTTTTCCTATCAATTTCTTAAATTTTTCAGAGGCGAAAGGGCGGTTATTGCCTTTTATTATGCTTCGGCGGTAATCTGCGGAGAGGCAGACGAGGAGATTGCGGAGTTCTGCTGTATTTCGGGAATTACCGATTTACTTATAAGTCACGGCGGAAGCTCTGACGGCATACTTTATATATTAAAGTATGCGGGAGGAGGCAGCTGCGCCGATTTAAAAACCGATACTGCATATGAAAAGGTTTATGATATTCTGAAGGACGGATTTGATATGGAATTTGACAGCTGGTACACCGATATCTGTCACAATGTCCGTCACGGAATCTCGGAAATCTATACTCTAGAAGATACCGCAACCGCCACAAAGATGTTCAGTATTGACAATATTGCACTTATTTCCCTTGTTGCGGTAAAAAAGGAACACAGAAACAGAAATTGCGGCAGAAAGCTTATTGAAGCGGTCTCACAGCGGCTTTGCCCCGAAAACAGGGTTTATGTAATCTGCGAAAAGGAGCTTGTGCCGTTCTATAAAAAATGCGGTTTTGAAAAAACCGCAGAATGCTACAATGAATTTTAATCCGAAAGGAACAACATTATGAGCTGTTATTTCAACATCGACAAAAGATTAGAGGAAATCGCCCTCAATGCGGAGAATATTGCCGCTGAGGCATTCGCAAGAATTGACCACACCGCACGCTGCAACAGCGAGAAGGTACTGAAAGCCTTTATCGACAACCGTGTAGGCGAGCTTCACCTTAAAGGTACAACAGGCTACGGCTACGGTGACGACGGCAGAGACAAGCTTGACGCTGTTTTCGCTCAGGTGCTGGGTGCAGAGGATGCACTTGTCCGCCACATATTTGTAAACGGCACTCACGCTATCTCCACAGCGCTTTTCGGAGTACTCCGCCCCGGAGACCTTATGCTTTCCCTTACAGGCAAGCCCTATGATACCCTTGAAGAGGTTATTTTCGGTGAAAAGGGCGGCTCTCTCACAGAATTCGGCGTAAAGTATGACCAGATAGATTTACAGCCCGACGGAACAGTTAATTTCGGTCTTATCAGCGAGCGTGCAAAAGCGTGCAAGGTTGCATACATTCAGCGTTCAAGAGGCTACAGCCTCCGCCCTTCCCTTACAATTTCCGAAATCAGCGAAATGGTAGACGCAGTGCGCCTTGTAAACCCTGACGCAATAATCATGGTTGACAACTGCTACGGCGAGCTTGTGGAAAGGGTTGAGCCCTGCGAGGTGGGCGCAGATTTAATTATCGGCTCTCTTATCAAGAATTTAGGCGGCGGTATCGCTGAAACAGGCGGATATATCGCAGGCAAAAAGGAACTTGTTGAGCTTTGCTCCTACCGCCTTACAACCGTAGGTACGGGCAAGGAAGTAGGCTGTTCCTTAAATCAGAACAGAGGAATGTTCATGGGGCTTTTCAATGCTCCAAATGTTGTTGCAAATGCAGTAAAGACAGCTACCTTCGCTTCCGCTTTCTTCTCTCTTTTAGGTTACGAAGCCTATCCCTCCTTCAACGAGTACAGAACAGACATTATCACAGCTTTAAAGCTTGGTTCAAGAAAGGCTCTTATCGCTTTCTGCGAGGGTATCCAGTCGGGCAGTCCCGTTGACAGCTTCGTAAGCCCCGAGCCCTGGGATATGCCGGGCTATGACAGTCAGGTTATCATGGCCGCAGGCGCATTTACAATGGGCGCTTCCATTGAGCTTTCCGCCGACGCTCCCTTAAGAGAGCCCTATGCCGTATGGCTTCAGGGCGGAATTACTTATGATACGGGAAGAATGGGCGTGCTTCTTGCGGCACAGAGAATGCTGGATAAGGGTATTATTACACTGGACGGCGAAAATTAAACACAGGTCGCGGGCGCAGCGGCTTATCCTGAAGCCCCTTCGGGGCTTCAGGACGCCCGAGCGGCGGCTTCGCCGCCGCTCGGGCAGGATTTGCTCCGCAAATCCGCCGCTGCGCCCCGCTCTGCAAGCACCCGTAACACGAAAGGAAACAAGCATGCCAAAAAAGACCTTCCCCATCCTCGGTACAATCGTCACGGTCACAATTGACCGCCCCCTCGGCTCACATCACCCCGAGCACCCCGATATGATTTATCCCGTAAACTACGGCTATATTGAGGGAATAATTGCTCCCGACGGCGAGGAGCAGGACGCATATATTCTCGGAATTGACGAGCCTGTTGAAAAATTCACGGGTATGGTTGTGGGTGTAATCTGCCGTGAGGACGACAATGAGGAAAAATGGGTTGTTGTTCCAGAAAATATGGCAGGTACGGAAATCTGCTGGGAGTGCAATATCATGCACGCGGTTGATTTTACCGAGAAGTACTTTAAATCAAAGCTTTATCCTAAGTATGAAAAAACAAGCGGAGCTGTTTTATACACGGAAAAGGACGGTGAGCGCCGTTATCTGCTGGTAAAGACAAAAAGCGGTCACATCGGATTTCCCAAAGGACATACCGAATACGGAGAAACCGAACAGGAAAACGCACTTCGTGAAATCCTTGAGGAAACAGGCATAAAAGCAGAGCTATGCGGTGATTTCCGTATGGAATACACCTTTACAACCCTCGAAAATACCGAAAAGACAGGAGCATTCTTCCTTGCATACTATGATTATAAGGAGTCACTGCTTCAGGAATCGGAAATTGACGAGGAGTATCTTCTCCCTTACGAGGAAGCATATGAAAAGCTTAACTGGGAGCAGGACAAGGCGGTGCTTTCGGGAGCAGAAAAGTATCTCAACTCTTGACAAGCCTGTTTTGTCGTGCTAATATAATAAAAATAACTGAAAGGAATGATAAATTATGGCATTTTGCGCAAGCTGCGGAAGCAAGCTGGAGGACGGTACAAAATTCTGTCCCTCCTGCGGAGCTGCACAGGCGGCAGATACATATAATGCAAATACGGCAAATACAGCAGATAATGCAGGCAGTGCAAATCAGACCAACGGCATAAATATTACCGATACCACAAGTTCATATGACAGGAACGATATCGAAAAGAATAAGGTTCTCTGTGCGGTATCATATATAAGCATCCTGTTCTTTTTACCGCTGGTAGCCTGCCCAGAATCACGCTTCGGCAAGTTTCATGCAAATCAGGCGCTCATTCTGCTTATTGCTTCGACAATTCTCGGTATAGGAGGCGGTATTCTGTATAATGTTTTGTGGCTACTCCCTCTCATTCCTGATTTTATAAAGCAGATTGTTGATACGCTTCTTGACTTTATTTTATGGGCAGTTCCTGCGGCAGGCATGATATTCGGCATTGTCAGTGCCGCACAGGGTAAGGCAAGAGAAATCCCCTTTATCGGAAAATTCAACCTTATCAATAAGTAAAAACAGGCGGTCGATGACCGCCTGTTTTTGATGAAAGATGAAAGATGAATGGCGAATGATTAAGGAGTGCCTTCGGCACGGATTTTAAAATCATCGCCTGAAAAGCGATACAACAATCCTTCATTATTCATTATTCATCATTCATCCGAATAACGCCGCAGGCGTTATTCCCTCAGCCCCTCCATAAATCCGTCCAGCTTTGTACTTGCAATATCGGCGGCAACAATTTTTCCGTCGCACACTATTATGTGTATCTGGACGTCGGGGTCGATATTTCCGTTTTCGTCAACATAGCCTATTACGTTGAAGGTATAGGAAACTGCGCTTTGTCCTTTATGACGGGAAAGGTCAAAGCCTTGCTTTTTCTGCAGGTCGTTGTAGTTTTCGTAGACATCTCCGAACTGCGACGGGATAGTTATTGTCTTTGTTACAGGAGAAGAAACGCTGTATCCGCATTCCGAAATAAAGGCGGTAATCTTTTCGGGAGTGCTTCCGTCGGGCTCGTCAGCAGAGACGGCGCAGATTACAGCGGTCAGTGCGGTTATTATTATAACAACGGTAAGAAGTATGCGTGTAAAACGGTTACGGGACATTGAGGACTGCTCCTTTCGGCAAAATAGTACAAATTTCATGTGTGTTTTTTATCCTTTGATGAATTATATGAGATAAAATCAACAAAAATTAATGTCCTTAGTAAGCAAAGTAAACAAAATTTATTCGCGTCGAATCTCCGAAAGGCTTTAAAAAGCCTTAAAAGACATCTTTTTTTGTTCATAATCACTACAAAACGGGTTGAAAACAGACGGGTTTTATAAGTCTTTGTGATTTTACATAAAGTGCTCCTAAGATTTTTAGTCAATTAGGTACTTACATTTTTCTGAAATTTTTGTTATTATAAATCATGTAAAAATATTTCCCACAGGAGGTCACTCAAAAATGGCAAGTTTATCACTCAGAGGCATATATAAGAGATACCCCGGCGGCGTTGTTGCCGTATCCGACTTCTCTATGAACATCAAGGATAAGGAATTTATTATCTTCGTAGGTCCTTCCGGTTGCGGTAAGTCCACTACTCTCCGTATGATCGCCGGTCTTGAAGAAATTTCCGAAGGTGAATTATTCATCGGCGACAGACTCGTAAACGACGTTGCTCCTAAGGA
>CAZGRB010000116.1:0-7067 GCA_964527695.1 uncultured Ruminiclostridium sp. | reverse complement strand
AATGATTCGCAATGAAGTTATATGGAGTGATATAAAAAAAGTTTTAACAAAAATTGAAGCACAAAACATAGAGTTAATTTATAAAGTTGCAAGAAAAATTATACATAAACGACTTAATGATATTTTAATTTAAAATTAAATACAATCAGCGTTTTGCACTCGCGTGCAGAGCGCTTTTTTATTGCCTGAAAGGAGAATGACTATGGCTGCGCCGTCGCTCGGGTTCAAATCCCTCGCCGCAAACAAAAAAGCACTTGTTTTCACAAATGCTTTTTGCTGGCGAAGAAAGAGGGATATTCGTCTGCCCTCTTGCGGTGCCCGAAAAATCTGCGCTTATTGCTTGATTTTCCGACCGCTGCGCCAAATTCTGCTCGCTTCATCTGCCACAGGCAGCGCTTCGGCGGAAATGCCCACGCCTTCGTCGCTCGGGTTCAAATCCCTCGCCGCAAACAAAAAGCACTTGTTTTCACAAGTGCTTTTTGCTGGCGCAGAAAGAGGGATATTTGTCTGCCCTCTTGCGGTGCCCGAAAAAACTGTCCCTACGCTCCGTTTTTCCGACCGCTGCGCCAAATTCTGCTCGCTTCATCTGCCACAGGCAGCGCTTCGCAGAATTTGCCCGCGCCTTCGTCGCTCGGGTTCAAATCCCTTATAAACAAAAATAAAAGGCACTCATCTGAGTGCCTTTTATTTCTGGCGCAGAAAGAGGGATTTGAACCCTCGCGCCGGTTTCCCGACCTACTCCCTTAGCAGGGGAGCCCCTTCACCACTTGGGTATTTCTGCAAGTGCCGATTAACATAATATTAAATTGGCGGAGAGGGTGGGATTCGAACCCACGGTCCCTTGCGGGATCACTGGTTTTCAAGACCAGCTCCTTAAACCACTCGGACACCTCTCCGTATCCGGTGTCGCTGAACTGCTTATATATATTACCACAATTTTGATAAAAAGTCAAGTCTTTTTTTGAAAAATGTTGATATTTCGTTATTTTGCTGTCCGATAAAAGACTTGAACAACATCAGAAAATGTGATACAATAAGAAAAACAGGAATTTATCATAATTTACAGGCTTGTATCATAGTATTTACAAAAAAGCTATACTGAAAGGTTGGTAGGTTATGAAAAATTTCGGAGCATTAAGAGAAAAAATACCTTTTCTTGCCCTTTTATCCTGCTGTGTTGTCGTTACGGCAATCGCAGGCGCAGTGAATTCAGCAGAAAAATCAGAAAGTACAATGGCACAGGCTTCTGATAAGCAGGTCATTCTGCTTGATGCAGGACATGGCGGGATTGACAGCGGCGGCATCGGAATAAACGGAGCATACGAAAAGGATATAAATTTAAGCATTGTCAAGAATCTGGGTGCATTGCTTACTTTAAGCGGTTATGAGGTTGTTTATACACGCACGGAGGATATTTCCATTTACGACAACGGGGTTGAAGGAATCCGCAATCAAAAGATTTCCGATATGGAAAACCGCCTTGAAATTGTTGAACGTTACCCTGAAAGCATTTTTCTGTCAGTTCATCAGAATCAGTACACGGATAAGGCGTATTTCGGCGGTCAGATGTTCTACACTACAAACAACAGCGGTAATTTCCGCCTTGCAACCATTATGCAGAACAAGTTTGCGGAGCTTCAGACAGGCAATGACCGTGACGTGAAGCTTATTGATAACAATCTTTATCTTTTCAAGGATACGAAGCAGCCTGCGCTGCTTATAGAATGCGGCTTCCTGTCCAATGAAAATGATGCAGCCAATCTGAGCACACCCGAATACCAGAAAAAGGTAGCATTTACCATTTACAGAGGTCTTACAGAATACCTCACGGAAGTAGAAAACAAGGAGAGTACACAAAATTATGGCGAAACCGAAAGTTTCCTTTATATGCAATGAATGCGGTCACATTTATCCCAAATGGGTAGGCCGCTGTACCGAATGCGGTGAATGGAGCAGCGTAACCGAGCAGGTTGACCTGCCTCGTGCAAAGGTAAAGAGCGGAAGAACGCTGAAACCTAAGAATCTGTCAGATATTTCCGTAACGGACGATTTCCGCTACAAGACAGGCTCAGCAGAGCTTGACAGAGTGCTTGGCGGCGGACTTGTAGGCGGCTCGCTTGTATTACTCAGCGGCGACCCGGGTATAGGAAAGTCAACCCTGCTGCTTCAGATATGCAAGTATCTGGGCAAGGAGTGTAAGGTGCTGTATGTTTCGGGAGAAGAAAGCGAGCGGCAGATAAAGCTCCGTGCAGACCGACTTGGTGTTGACGGTGAAAATCTGTATCTGCTGTCGGACAATGACTGCGAAGCCATAAATGCAGCAGTCGCAGAGGAAAAACCTGACGTTGTCATCATTGACTCAATCCAGACAATGCAGATTACCGAGCTTTCCTCGGCCCAGGGCAGTATCACACAGGTCCGTGAATGTACCTCGCTGTTTTTGCGCACTGCAAAGACAATGGGAATACCGTTCTTTATTGTAGGTCACGTAAATAAGGACGGCGGCATTGCAGGTCCGAAGGTGCTTGAACATATCGTAGACACAGTGCTTTATTTCGAGGGTGACAAACAGCTTTCGTACAGGCTTCTCAGAGCAGTGAAAAACCGTTTCGGTTCAACAAATGAAATGGGTGTTTTCCGTATGTGCAGCAACGGTCTTGAGGAGGTTGCAAACCCTTCGGAAATGCTCCTTTCGGGCAGACCCGAGAATGTCAGCGGCATCAGCGTGCTCTGCACAATGGAGGGCACACGTCCCCTTTTATCCGAGGTGCAGGCGCTTGTCACAAAAACAGGCTTCGGAACTCCCCGAAGAGCCTCCACAGGCTTTGATTATAACAGATTGTGCCTTATTCTTGCCGTTCTTGAAAAACGCACAGGCTATTTGTTCACCCAGTTTGATGTTTACATAAATGTAACGGGCGGACTGCGCCTTGACGAGCCTGCGGCAGATGCGGCGGTTGCGCTTGCCCTTTATTCGGGACTTTGTGACAGGATAATTCCCGAGGGGGTTGCCGTGTTCGGGGAAATCGGTCTCGGCGGTGAAATGCGAGGAACAGCCCACGCAGGAGAGCGTATAAGAGAGTGCAAACGAATGGGTTTTGACACCTGCATAATTCCCAAAAGCGCACTTGCAGGACTTCGGAAAGAGGACTGCGAGGGTATACGTGTAATCGGTGCTTCCAATCTTACCCAGCTTTTCAAGGCTGCGGAAAAATGTATAAGCGATGCAAAATAAAAGTGACCTGATAAGACTGTAAGTCTTATCAGGTCTTTGTTATAATACTCAGAAGCATTATGTCATAATGTTGTGTCACGCAAGCTCAAATTGCTTCTGCATCCACAGGTTGAAATGAAGCTTATCTTCGGGGTTGTAATTTTCAGGGATAAGAGGGGGATAATCAACGATATATTCTGTAATGAATGCAGTTGCCGTACCGCCGTTGACCGTTACGGTGCAGTCATCATGTAACAGTATGTAAGCATATCCGCCTTCAGAGAATTCAACTGTCTGAACTACTGTTTCATCTTCTACCGTAAAGGATTCTGCTGTTGCATCCATAAATGTAAGAAAAACCATGGAATCCTCATGTGCCCGCTTTATATTCAGCGTATTACCTTCACTTGTTATCTGGGATAAAATATCCAGCTCCAGCTTTGCCGTTTCAGATAAATAGCCGTATTCGTATTCGACGTATTCCATTTCGGGACAATACTTTTTCAGTGCCTTATATGCGCTCAGGTCATAAACGCAGTAATTGTAATAGTTTTCGTTATCGGTAGAATATATGAGTGCGTCGTTATCCATATGGCCAAAACCGCCGCCCAGGTCGGAATAAACGCTGTAAGAGGAAAGGGAAACGCAGAGGAAAACCGCAAAGGAAGCTCCGATAATATGCAGAGCACCTACCCAGCCTGAAACAGGCTTGCTCTTATCCTTTCTCACAATGGCATTGACCGAGAAATATCCGCAGACGGGGACGATACAGCTTGCTATGCCGAAAATTGTAAGAGCAAACAGCAGACCGAAAACGTAGGCCATATCAAGTCCGAGAGCGGCTGTGGCAATAGCGATTATAGGTATTACAACAGGCATATAAAGCGCTTCAGCAAGAAGCTCGAAATGACAATTTTCGGTATCAGGCTTTACGGTAATCACAACCTCGTTTATCATCAGCATAAGTCCGCTGAAAATGAAGAGATAGCTGGCGTCAGGAAGAACAAAGGTCAGAACAATTCCAAGGAAAATATGTATGTAAGAGAATGCCCGTCTGATGTCGCCTGCCTGAATTTTAAAGAGTCTGCATCCGAAATGAGCGGTAAGCGTTGTCACTCCGAGAGCCAGTAAAGCAATGCCGACGGATATTGCCGTATTGGAGAAGGAAATATCTCCGATTAAGTGGAAATCAATGTTGCCTGTAACAGCGGCGATAAGCTGGAACAGGTAGTAACTGCCGAATGTAGCGCCTGCGGTAAGGGCAAGACCGATGATTATTGTAAGTACCGCTTTAAGGGTTTTTACAAGATTTTTCTTTTTATTGATAACCGAAAGAACGATATTTGCCGCAAGCAGTAAAATTCCGATTACCGCAAATACGACAGAAGCGGTATGATTGTAGACAACATCTCCGATGTTGAGATATGAGAAGAAAATTGCATTTTCTTCCGCTTCATAAAGCAGGTCAAGGTCATAGCTTCCCAGCTTATCCAGCAGGTTATTTACAATCTGTGCCTGCTGTGTAAGGCAGCTTTCGCGGATATTTTCGGGACTGTCATTCTGAGTGTGGTAATTTTCACCCTCGCCGATATTTGCCATATTGACGCCCTGATAAAATTCCTTATAGTTGGAGAAATCTGTGCCGTTAGGCATCATTCCGTAAATCATTGTGGCGATTGAACAGGTATAAAGATTATTGTTCACCTCGCCGAACAGCTTTACGGTGTTGTAATTCTTTTCGGCAGTTTCAAACATTATCTGAGTGCCTGAAGTACCTCTTGCTTCAAGGTTGATAGCAAAGTTGATACGCTCCGTAAGGTTATCAAAGCCTGTAAATTCATTCATGAACGCTTCAGAGCCTAAAAGGCCGTATTCCTCGCCGTTTACAAAACAGAACACAAGGTCATTTGTTATGGTATAACCATTTTCCATTCTGTCAAGGTAATAGCGAATTGCTTCCAGCATTGTACTGCACGCCATAGCGTCGTCCGCCGCACCCTGACCTGTGGCAACGGAGTCGAAATGTGCCATTGTCATTACCGCCTGATTTGTCTTTTCGGGTGCATTTGCAGGAATATGTACTATTACGTTTTCGAGATAAAAGCTCTGGTATCTGTGAGATGCGGTGTAATAACCCTGAACGAGATATGCAGGGGAATCCGTAGTATCGGAATTTACGATACCGAGGCTTTCAAGCTGAGAAACGATATACTCCTGAACCTGCTTGTTTTCCTCTTTATCAAGGATTGAGTGAGGTCCCACCTCACATATTTTTCCGATGTGTGAATAGATATTGTCGTGGTTGAAATCCGACGTTGTGGGCAGCTCGTTTGTGTCAACAAATGACAGAACGAACGAAAGGCACAGCAGCAATGAAAAGGCTATGCAAAGTATTTTTCTTGTTTTTTTCATAATAACCCCTCTTTATAAATTCAATACTGTGAAATTATACCATATATAGCAGGCTGTGTCAAATGAAAAACAGCAGCAGGCGTTCACTGTTTGATTTTCCTTGACAAAAATGTTTATATATGCTAATATGATTACGGGGACGGCACCCATAACAAAAAACAGAGCATACAGCAAGAGGGGAAGACACCCATGACAAAAAACGAAACAGGCTTAATCGTTTACGTACTTGATGAAAAAGGAAACGTAATCGGAACGACCTACCCGAAAAGGGCAAAGGGTCTTGTGAAAAAATGTCGGGCGCAGTATGTTTCCGACAGTGAAATCCGTCTTATAGCTACTGACCCGACGTGTGAAAATACGGAGGAATCAAAGATGGATAATTTTGAAAATACAACAGTAACTGAAACAACCGAAGCATCAAAGAAAAACTATATTTTCTTCAACCCGAAAAAGTGGCAGACTCATCCTGATGTGGACGGCGGCAAAACTGACCGCTTCTTTATAAACGGCATTTTTGATGACAGGCTCACCGAGGTTTATTCCCTTGGCAACTGGGGCTGGGAATGGTCAGAGATAACGAATGGAATGGTAATGCTTGAGAAGAACACCGAGTATCATTTCGTATTCTGGCTTAATGGCGGCGAAAATGACAATAACAATGAAATTTGTCAGCTTCAGATTATGTTCGGCAACAACAGTCTGAGAATTGACAAATCCGAATGGGATGAAAAGCTGGTTTATAAGCTCAACAGGAGCTACATAAAACCTCTGAAGCGTTATAAGGGATGGGAATTATACGATATCCCCTTTGTAACATCTGATAAGGATTATACTCAGCTCAGATTTGCTGCACAGCGTGCGCCTATGACGGTTATGACGGCAGATGAGCCCGAAAAGTACGCAGACCTTCCTGATGTAGTCGATGAGTTCGCAGATAAACGCCCTCAGCGCCACAATATTATTTTTGAGGACGGCTGGCCTACAAACACATGGTACGCTACTTCAAGGCTTAAAGCAGGCGGAAATACCGTATCCGATAACAGAAACGGCTCAGTGCATAATAATTTCTACAATATCGACGGTGTTGAAATGGATGACCTTGTGCAGAATATTGCTGATTCTATTGATACAAGTTATCTTGCAAATCAGATTGCCGACAATATCGACATTGACGAAATAAAGGAAGAAATCATAGAGCGATTAAAGGAAAGCTTCGGCGGTTAATCCATCTTATTAAAAACGAAAAGGGTGTTCGTACGGACACCCTTGATTTTATGTCATTTTTCATATTGTAGGTATCAGTTCGGCGTTAAAAAGTTTATGCCAACAGATTATTTCGACGTAAAACAATATAAAAACAAAAAAATCGAAATTATTTTCAGAAAAAGCTTGACAAGTGATAATGTTTGTGATATAATAATTAAGCAATCAACGCTGGTGT
>CAZGRB010000115.1:0-7086 GCA_964527695.1 uncultured Ruminiclostridium sp. | reverse complement strand
CTACCTTATCCGCAGCAACAGTCAGGGCGGAAAGCGTGAAATTGTGGAAAAGCTCAGTTCCTTTGCTGAATATCTTGGCGGCAGGGTTATGACCGATTCGGATTACCCCTCATGGGAATATCGTGAAAGCTCACCTTTACGTGACCTTATGACTGAGGTTTTCGTAGAAATGTACGGCAGACTTCCTGTTGTTACCGCAATCCACGCAGGGCTTGAATGCGGCCTTTTAGGTCAGAAGCTTCCCGGTTCGGATATGGTTTCAATCGGCCCTGATATTGAAAACGTACACACTCCCGACGAGCGGATGAATGTGGCTTCTGTTCTTCGTACATGGGATTATCTTCTTGCGGTGCTGAAGGCAATCGGAGAAAGGGATAAACAATGAGTTTTTTTGTTTACGGACTTGTAATTGTGCTTATTATGCTTGTACCCAATGTTGTTTTTGCTCTTGCAAATAAGGGCGGCTTTGAAAATCTGTGGCATAATAAGATCGTTGAGATTCTTGAACAAATCGGCCGCTTCGGGTGCATGATATTTATGTTTATCGTAATCCCCGAGGTAAGCTTTCCGTCAAACGAAATCTTTGCCTGCTACATAATCGTCAACATGGTGCTTGTGCTTTTATACTGCCTTTTCTGGATAATCTTCTTTAAGAAGAACAACATTGTAAGGGCAGTCCTGCTGTCTGTGATACCCTCGGAAATATTCCTGTTCAGCGGATTTATAAGCGGCAATATCCCACTTATCATTGCGGCGTTGATTTTTGCCCCCTGCCATATTTTAATCAGCATAAAGAATGCTACAGAAAAGGAAAACATGAAATGAAAATAGTGATTCAGCGTGTTACCCACGCAAGCGTTACCGTAGACGGCAAGGTCTGCGGTAAAATCGGAAACGGCTTTCTGGTGCTCCTCGGAATCGGCAAGGACGATACCGAAGCGGAATGTGAAAGACTTGCAAAAAAAATGACGGGACTACGTATTTTTTCTGACGAAAACGGCAAGACCAATCTTTCTCTGAAAGACGTAAACGGCGAGCTTCTCATAATTTCACAGTTCACACTCTATGCCGACTGCAAAAAAGGCTTCCGCCCCAATTTTCTGAATGCAATGGAGCCCGTAGAAGCTGAACGTCTTTACAACTATTTCTGCGACCTGTGCGCAAAGGAAATTCCCGTAGTGGAAAAGGGCATCTTCGGCGCAGATATGAAGGTGAATTTGCTGAACGACGGACCGTTTACGATTATTCTTGAATAAATACGTAGGGACTGGCGTCCTCGACAGTCCGTTGGCGATTTCGATGGCAAGCGGATCGTCGGGACGCCGATCCCTACAAAAAATTATCTATTTACTTTTTATCCCAAATGTGCTACAATTATCTTAATAATTTTACAGAAAAGGAATTACTGCTATGATTACTGCAAAGAAAATCAAAAATGAATACTCGCCCTATCGCTGGCAGATAGGCGGAAATGACCCTTACACCGAAGAACTTACAATGTTCACTCTTTCGGGTAAGAACATTACATATGCCTTTGCCGCACTTGAAAGCGGACATCTTGCACACGTATATTTCGGCAAGCGCACTGATGACGAGGATTTATCCTACCTTCTCCGTCTTGACCAGAACCCCTTTACTCCTAAGGTGAACGAGCGTGATCTGGGTACTTTTATGGACAGCGTTCCCTTTGAATACCCCACACATGGTATTGGCGACTACCGTGAGCCTGCCCTTATGGTTATGGACAAAATGGGTATGTCCTCGGTAAATTTAAAGTACGTTTCCTACGAAATCACAAAGGGCAAGCCTGTTCTGGAGCAGAAGCTTGAGGACTGCACCGTAAGACTGCCTGCGACCTTTGCAGATGAAAACGAGGCGGAAACTGTTGCAATCACCTTAGAGGACAGCCACCGTGGTCTTAACGTAATTCTTTATTATACAATATTTGAAAATCTTGACGTTGTCACAAGAAGCGTAAAGCTTATCAATAAGGGCAGTGAAGCTTTTGACGTAAGACGTGTGCTTTCGGGCTGTATTGATTTTGATAACGATAATTTTGATTTTATTACCTTAAACGGCTCATGGGCAAGAGAACGTGTAATGGAGCGCTGCCGCCTGCACCACGGCAAGCAGGGCGTTGACTCCGTAAAGGGCGAATCCTCACATCAGAACAACCCCTTTGTGGCTCTCGTTTCCCGCAACTGCAACGAAGATATGGGCGAAGCATACGGCTTCAACCTTGTATACAGCGGCAATTTCTTCGCACAGGCTGAGGTTACACAGCACAAGAAGACCCGTCTTGTAATGGGTATTAACCATTTCGATTTCTCATGGAAGCTTGAACCGCAGGCTGAATTCACAGCACCCGAACTGGTTATGGTTTACTCCGCAGAGGGTATGGGACATATGTCGCGCACCTTCCACGACCTTTACAGAAATAACCTTATCCGCGGCGAATACAAGGACAAGCGCAGACCTATCCTTATCAACAACTGGGAAGCTACTTACTTTAATTTCGACACGGAAAAGCTTATTGATATTGCAAAGCAGGCATCCGAGCTGGGCATTGAAATGCTGGTTATGGACGACGGCTGGTTCGGTCACAGAGATTCCGATACAAGTTCCCTGGGCGACTGGTTCGTGTATGAAAAGAAGCTTCAGGGCGGATTAAAGTATCTGGTTGACGAGGTAAACAAGCTGGGTATGAAGTTCGGTATCTGGTTTGAACCTGAAATGATTTCACCCGACAGCGAATTATACAAGGCTCACCCCGACTGGGCAATCCAGATTGCAGGAATGCCTATGACACAGAGCCGTCAGCAGTATGTCCTTGACTACAGCCGTAAGGAAGTCCGTGACCATATCTACGGCATGATGAAGAAGATTCTGGACAGCGCAAATATCGAATACATCAAGTGGGACATGAACCGTCAGCTTACCGAGGTTGGCTCAAATGCACTTCCTGCTGACAGACAGCGTGAGCTGTGGCACAGATATGTGCTGGGTGTTTATGATGTAATGGAACGTCTTACAAGCGAATATCCCCACATTCTCCTTGAAAACTGCTCAGGCGGCGGCGCACGCTTTGACGCAGGTATGCTGTTCTACTCTCCCCAGATATGGACATCCGACGATACTGACGCAATCGAACGTCTCAAGATTCAGCACGGCACATCTATCTGCTATCCTGCTTCCGCAATGGGCGCACACGTTTCCGACTGCCCCAACCACACAGTAGGCAGAACAACTCCTTTCTCTACCCGTGGTAATGTTGCCATGGTGGGTACATTCGGCTATGAGCTGGACGTTACAAGGATTCCTGAAAGCGACAGAAACGAAATCCCCGGACAGATTGAGATGTTCAAGAAGTTCAATCCTCTTGTAAGAACAGGCGACCAGTACAGAATCGGCAATGTTTTCGAGGACAATATGTGGGACGCATGGATGTTCGTGGCTAAGGACAAGTCCGAAGCGGTATTCACCTTTGTTCAGGTGCTGGGCAGACCCAACTACGGCAGCAGAAGAATCAAGCTCAAGGGTCTTGACCCCGACAAAAAGTACCGTAACAGTGAAAACGGACAGGTGCACACAGGCGCAGCGCTTATGAACTGCGGCATCAACATCGCTCTCGACGGCGACTTTAAATCGACAGTAATACACTTTACAGCTGAATAACGGCGGAGCGCCGCGGCAGGTTCACGCCTTTTACAATGCAGTTGTAATTCAGATGTTATCTGAACGGCGTGGGACGGAAAGCTGTGATTATCAGTAGATGAATAAAATTAAAGCGGCAGGTCAACGACCTGCCGTTTTTAAGTGAAGAACTAAAATCTAAAAGTGAATAGTTAAGGAGTCGGGCAAAGCCCGACAATTTTAAAATCCGTCGGCGTAAGCCGACACCACAACCCGACGAAGTCGGATTTCACTTTCCGCAAAGCGGAAAATTTCACTCAGCGAAGCTGAATTTCACCCGACTAAGTCGGATTTCACCAAAAAAGCTCCCCGTCGGGGAGCTTTTTTTATTATCCGTGCAAGCCTTTCGCCTGTCTTATCATGTCCTCAATAACGATATCGCAGATTTCACCAAGAGAAGCGCAGTATTCAAGCACCTTCCAGGGCTCGTTGGTGTGGTAGTGGATTTTGATGAGGTTTTCATCGCCTACCGCAAGGAGGCTGTCGCCCTTGAAATTATCCACGAAGTAGTCGTAGATTTCGTCCTCGTCAAGGTTCTCACCCTCAATTAAAAGCTGTGTGTCATAT
Source organism: uncultured Ruminiclostridium sp. (assembly GCA_964527695.1). Classification (GTDB taxonomy): domain Bacteria; phylum Bacillota; class Clostridia; order Oscillospirales; family Ruminococcaceae; genus Ruminiclostridium_E. The sequence continues at coordinate 2,826 of CAZGRB010000115.1, read as the reverse complement.
CTGAATTCAATTTCTTCCATTTTGCATTTCCTTTCGTCACTTGATTTCAACAGGCTCTCTGTTCTTTCCGATAAAGAACAGGGCAACTGTTCCCGGGCCTGAGTGCGCACCGATTACCGCACCTACATTACCGTAGCGTACCTTCTTTACATCGGGTATCATCTTCATAATGAGGTTTCCGAGATATTCAGCGTCCTCACGTGCGTCTGCATCATTGATGAAGATTTCCTCGTTTTCGCCAACCTTGTACTTTTCCTTCATCTGCTTTGCCATAGCGTCAAGAGACTGTCTTCTGCCTCTTACCTTTGAGTAGGGGAGAAGCTGACCCTTGTCGTTGAAATATAGAACAGGCTTTATTCCCAGCATTGTACCGACAACTGCGGAAGCCTTTGAAAGTCTGCCGCCTCTGTGCAGGTGATTAAGGTCCATAACTGTGAAAAGGTGAATAGTATTGAATTTCAGCACCTCTGCATATTCCACAAGCTCGTCAAGCTCAGCGCCCTGATTGCGTCTCTTTACGCAGTAGTCGAGAAGAAGTCCCTCACCGCTGCAGGCGGAGATGGAATCCACAACCTTTATGGTACATTCGGGATACTTTTCCATTATATCGTTTGCAGCCATTGTTGTTGTCTGATATGAACCGCTGAGTGCGCCCGAGAATGAAAGACAGAAAATATCCTTTCCTTCCTTTACAATACTCTCAAACAGATTGAATGCGTCCTCATAGGCTACCTGAGAAGTTTTGGGCATACTGCCTGCACGCACCTTGTCGTAGAAATCCTTTACGGGAAGGTCACTTTCCGTGTATTGGATATGTTCTTCATTGTCCATTGTATAATGAAAATACAGGACGGGAATGTTGTTTTCGGCATAATATTCCTTACCCATATCAGTTGTAGTGTCGCTTACTATTACGTATTCTCTTTTTTCCATACTTACTCCGTTCAAAATAAAACCAGTCAAGACATATTATCATTATACACTGTTACAAAAACCATGTCAAGTAAAAGAATAAATTTTATCCATTTTGCACAATATATGCATATAAATTTTTATATACCGACCCTATGGCAGGGCGGTTAAGAAATGGCAAATTACACATAAATTTACCTGCTGTATTGTCATTTTTGTAAAATTTTGCGTAATCTATTGTATTTTTTTTAAGTATATAGTATAATAGTTTTATATTAGTTCAATACGGCAAGTCCGGTTTATGGAAAGGATAACCACGATGAAGATTTCAGACATTAAGGTTTTAATCTGCGATGACTCCATTCTTGTAAGAAAGAAGATGTCAGACATTCTTAAAGCTGTAGGAATAACAGAAATATACGATGCTAAGGACGGTGTTCAGGCGGTTGAACAGTTCAAGGCGCATAATCCCGACCTTACTTTTATGGATATTGTAATGCCGGAAAAGACAGGTATCGAGGCACTTAAGGAAATAAAGCAGTATAACCCTGCCGCTAAGGTGGTTATGGCTTCAACTGTCGGCACACAGAGCAATCTTACCGACGCAATTACCGCAGGTGCATTTGAATTTCTCCAGAAGCCCGTACAGGACGATGATGTATACAAAATTCTCAACAGTTTTACAAAAGAATAACAGGAAGGAAAAATAATGTTTACACAATTATTCGGTCATTATCTTTTAAATAAGAATTACATAACCGCAGAACAGCTTCAGAAGGCTCTTGAAGCTAAAAACGGAACGAGAGTGAAGCTGGGTGCGCTGGCAATTGACGCAGGTTATATGACTGCGGGACAGGTTGAAAAGGTTCACGAGGAGCAGAAGCGCCTTGATAAGCGTATCGGTGATATTGCCGTGTCCATGGGCTTCCTCACCGAAGCACAGGTGGATGAGCTTCTTTCAAAGCAGAAGACTGCAAATATCGTTATCGGTCAGACACTTATCGACCTTGGCTTTATGACAAATGCTGATTTTGAAAAGGCACTCTCCGAGTACAAGGCAAATGCAGGTTTTACAGACGATGACAACAGCGATGAAAGTCTTGCTGAAAATATTACCGCAGTATTTGCGCTTGACGATATGAGCGACAGGGATTTTTATGTTGATTATCTTCTGCTCTTCATCAGAAATATCGTTCGTTTTGTAGGCGATGACTTTGCTTTTGCAGGCTGTGCAAAGAACCCTGAAACAAAGAATGAATACCTTTGCTCTCAGGATATTTCGGGCGCAGTGAATGCCTATACAGCTATCGGCGGCGATAAGGCTGCGTTCTACGCTCTTGCAACAAGATATGCAGGCGAAGAGGTTGACGATGATGAATTTGCGGAAGCTTGCGCAGGCGAGTTCCTCAACTTACAGAACGGTCTGTATGCGGTCAACGTTTCAAACACCCAGAACACCGAGCTTGACCTTACACCTCAGGTTTCCGAAAAGGATGTTACCCTCAATATGGATAACGGAATCCAGGTTTCTCTGGCATTCTCCTTCGGTACTCTCAACGTAATCATCTGCAAGAACTGAGGCGTGCCGCCTCGGGCAGTTCCTGCCTTTTAAAGAGCCGCATTTTATCGTAACAGGCGAAACGGCAGGGTAAAAACACATTATTAATCTGAACACTGATAAAAACGGCGGCTCAACGGGCCGCCGTTTTTTAGTGAATAATGAGTAGTGAAAAGTGAATAGTTATTGAGTCCGCAAAGCGGACGATTTTAAAAATATGCCCGAAGGGCACTCAATAACTTTTCACTCTTAGATTTTCGATATTCACTGAAATAAACAGAGGCAGGTAGTGACCTGCCTCTCAGCCTGTCGATAAACCCACGCACCGCAAAAATGCAGTTTATCAGATTTTTGCA
>CAZGRB010000114.1:0-7108 GCA_964527695.1 uncultured Ruminiclostridium sp. | reverse complement strand
GCTTCTGATTGGGGTTACAGCCATATTTAAGTTCGAGTTCTGTCATGATGTTTATCCTTTCATTTGAAGTAAAAATAATATTTCAGAACGGGGAGAAGCGTACAGATGCGAGGAAACCGTGCTGCGGCAAGGCTTTGTGCCTGCCGTTGTACGGCTGACGAAGCAGATGTGCGCTTATCGTCGTTCTTATACGTTCTTGTTTACGATTCTGGATTCCCATTTGCCTGTTTCAAGGTCAATATATCTTGTGAAGAGAGAAACCTTGTTGTCAGCGTTGAGGTTTTCCCATACAAGCTTTGTGAAAGCGTCAATATCAAGGTCGGGGATTGTTACCTTCTTGGGTTCGCCCTCGAAGCTGGGGAGTCTGCCGTTTTCTTCGTCACGTGCGTAGGTGTGGATAAAGCGGCCTACACCGTTTTCGGGACCCTGATAAGCGTATGTATTTCTGATGCAGCAGTCAGCGTTGCCGTCATCGCTCTTTAAAATGGACATAGCATAGTTCATGCCGTCGTTTTCAAGACGGATAATGCCTGAAATACGGGGTGTGTAGTTGGGCTTGTCGTCCTCGAATTCACGTGTTCTGAGGGACTGCTCAAAGGTCATCTGCTTATCCATAAGCTCATAGATTGTATCTGTCTGGTCGCCGTTTGTGACGATTGTCTTGTTACCGAGAACACGTACGGGAGCATAGATGATAAGGTGGGGGTCAACCATCTTGGATTCATCGAAAGCCTGTGTTCTGATTCCGTCGCCGTCCTCAACGAATACACGGTTACGGCTGTTTTCGCTTCTGCCCATGATAAAGTAAGCGATTACTGCCTTCTTGCCGTCAGCAGACTTGCCCAGCATGATGCCTCTGCCGTGGTAGGGAAGAGTGGTGAGTTCCTTTTCAAATGCGATTGTTTCCATAGTTACTTTTCCTTTCGTTTTTATTTTAAACTGAATTCTTATTATGTACTGAATATTCCTGAGGGAGATATTTTTCGGGGACGTTATATCCAAGCTCCTTCAGTCTTGCGGCATATTGCGGATTGCTGAGCCGCTGGGCGGATTCCTGCCTTTTTCTTTGCGTCCGTTTGTCTTTAAGCCCTGTTTTGATTAAAATTATATTGCCTATGGCATAAAATACAGCTATCGCCGAAATTATCATAATCGCTATACAGGAGGTGTGGTAATAGTCCTGCATGGTAATTTCATAATAATGTATCCCTGCACCGACTGCGAAGAATATAACGCCAATTAAAATCCCGATAAGAAGCTTTTTTATGTCAAAAGCGTCAGGGGAAATTCCGTCAACCTCTATTTCATGAAAAACAGGGTTTATGTATTCGGCATTACATTTCGGACAGGTTTTCAGGGGACTTCCGTAGCGGTAATCACCCGCAACAAATGTGCCGACTAACCTGCCGCAGTTCGGACAATGCATTTCCATTGTCTGTCCTCGGCGCGGACTGCCGTTCAGCTCACTCATTTACTACAGCCTTTCCGTCAGCTACTGTGATTTTATCGTCACAGAACAGCTGTACAGCCTTGGGCAGAATTTTCCATTCCGCTTCCTCCATGATTCTCTTCTGGAGTGTTTCGGGAGTGTCACCGTTCTTTACTTCAACCGCCTTCTGTAAAATGATAGGGCCGCCGTCACATTCCTCGGTTACGAAATGCACCGTTGCGCCGCTGAGCTTGACGCCCTTTGCGAGAGCCGCCTCGTGAACGTGCAGACCGTAGAAGCCCTTTCCGCAGAATGAGGGGATAAGTGCGGGGTGAACGTTCATCATCTTATAGGGAAAAGCGCTGCACACCTGCTCGTCAAGGATTGTCATAAAGCCTGCATAAACCACAAGGTCTGCCTTTTCGGCGATAAGCAGGTCGGTCATAGCCTTGCTGTAAGCGGCAACATCAGCGTAATCCTTGCGTATAAGGGTTACCGCCTTTATGCCGTTGTTTCTGGCTCTTTCCAGAGCATATGCGTCAGCCCTTGAAGCAATAACGCAGGTGATTTTTCCGTTACCAAGCTCTCCGCACTTTTCTGCGTCAATAAGAGCCTGTAAATTAGTTCCGCCGCCGGAAACAAGAACAACAATATTTTTCATATATGTATGCTTCCTTTCTGCGGCAATTATTCGATGATAATACCTTCGTCGCCCTTTACGATTTCACCGATTTCATAAGCGGCAATACCGAAATCCTTCATAAGAGCGATAGCTTCGGCAACAGATTCCTTAGGAATAACGATTGACATACCGATACCCATATTGAAGGTATTGTACATATCGTGTTCGTTTACGTTTCCGCGTTCCTGTAAAAGACCAAAGATATAGGGAACTTCGTAGCTGCTCTTCTGAATCTTTGCTGTGTAGCCGTCGGGGAGAGAACGTGGGATATTTTCGTTGAAGCCGCCGCCTGTAATATGGCTGACAGCCTTTACAGTTACCTTTTCAAGAAGTGCAAGCACGGGCTTTACATAAATCTGTGTAGGAGCGAGGAGAGCTTCGCCTAATGTTCTGCCGTCGGGGAGAACTTCCATGAGAACTTCCTTGTTTGTGATGTCGAATACCTTTCTTACAAGGGAGAAGCCGTTGGAGTGAACGCCTGTGGAAGCAAGACCTATAATAGCGTCGCCTTCCGCAACTGTATTGTTGTCGATAATCTTCTTCTTGTCAACAACACCTGTGCAGTAGCCTGCAATATCATATTCGTCATCAGGCATCATGCCGGGGTGTTCAGCTGTTTCACCGCCGATAAGTGCGCAGCCTGACTGAACGCAGCCTTCTGCAACGCCGCTTACGATTTCAGCAATCTTTTCGGGGTAGTTTCTTCCGCAGGCAATGTAGTCAAGGAAGAAAAGAGGCTTAGCGCCGCAGCAGATAATGTCGTTTACGCACATAGCAACTGCGTCGATACCAATAGTGTCGTGCTTGTCGAGGAGCATGGAGAGCTTTAACTTAGTGCCTACGCCGTCTGTACCTGAAACAAGTACAGGCTCGTCAATACCCTTTAAGTCAAGGGCAAAAAGACCGCCGAAGCCGCCGATTCCGTCCATAACACCGGGGATATTTGTGCGTTCAACGTGCTTTTTCATAAGCTTTACGGATTCATAGCCTGCGGTTACGTCAACACCCGCAGCCTTGTAGCTTTCAGAGAAACTGTTCTTCATAATTTTAAATTCCTTTCATTATTAATGCAAATCTGTAAATAATGTTAATCTGTAAATAATATATTTGTCAGAGGCGGCTCGCCTTAACTAAGTGCTGTAAAGCAGTTTTGTGAATCCTGCCGTTTTACCTGCTTCGATAAAGTATAATTCTGTAAAAGGCAGGAATTGCGAGAGGTGGCTCACCTTATTCTTTTCCTGTCCAGCAGTATGTGCACAGCTCACAGGGATTGATGCCGATTGCTCTTTCCGTACCCTCAAGGGACTGGAATTCAAGGGAAGTAAGCTTTAAGCGGCGGCAGATTTCATCACGGAGATACTTGCCGCGCTCGGTACGGGAGTTGCTGTACTCGGCGATATACTTAACACCCTCTTCGCCCTCATTTTCGTGGATAATCTGTCTTGCAATAAGGTCAAGCTCAGAGTTGCTTCTTGAGAAGTTAAGGTACTTGCAGCCGTACATGATAGGCGGGCAGGCGGAGCGCATATGCACTTCCTTGGCACCGTTCTCGTAGAGGAATTCTACCGTTTCACGCATTTGAGTACCACGGACAATACTGTCGTCAACGAACAGAAGCTTCTTGCCCTCAATAAGCTCGTGTACGGGGATAAGCTTCATCTTTGCCACACGGTTGCGCATTTCCTGATTCTGGGGCATGAAGCTTCTGGGCCATGTGGGAGTATATTTTACAAAGGGGCGGGCAAAAGGAATACCGCTCTTGTTGGCATAGCCGATAGCGTGGGGAATACCCGAATCGGGAACGCCGCAGATGTAGTCAACATTGGGGAGAGTGCCGTTTGCCTTGTCGATTTCCGCCATGATTTCGCCGTTTCTGGTTCTCATGGTTTCTACGGTAACACCTTCGTAAACAGCATTGGGATAACCGTAATATGTCCACAGGAAGGAGCATACCTTCTTGTTTTCGTTGTTTCCGCTTTCAAGGGTTTCACAGCCGTCAGCGGTAAGCATTACGATTTCGCCGGACTCAAGCTCCTTGTATGTAGTGTAGCCCAGCTTCTGGAATGCAAAGGATTCCAGCGAGAAGCAGTAGCCGTCCTCGCGCTTTCCTACAATAATCGGCAGACGTCCGTGCTTGTCACGGGCGAGGATAAAGCCGTCCTTTGTAAGGATTGCAAGGGATAATGTTCCCTTTACTCTTTCCTGAGCATATTTTATACCCTTGACTATTGACGCCTTCTGCGCCATAAGAGTGCCAACAAGAGCACTGGAGTTGATAAGACCGCTGCTCATTGTTTCAAAGTTGGCATAGTCGCTGTCCAGAAGCTCCTGGGAAAGCTCGTCATAGTTGTTGATTACGCCGATATTGCAGATAGCGTATGTACCGAACTTTGAACGTACAAGAATAGGCTGAGGGTCGCTGTCGCTGATACTGCCCATGCAGAGTCCGCCGCTCATTCCTGCCGCGTCGCTTTCAAACTTTGTTCTGAAAGGGGTGTTTTCAATGCTGTGAATGGCTCTCTGGAAGCCATTTTCTTCCGAATATGCGGTCATGCCGCCTCGTTTTGTACCTAAATGTGAATGATAGTCGGTTCCGAAGAATACATCGGTAACGCAGTCGTTCTTTGAGGCTGCTCCGAAAAATCCGCCCATAATTTAAATCCTTCCTTTATTTCTGATTAACCGATTTCCTTGGCAGTTTCCTGCATCTTTGCCTCTGCGTCAAGGTTCTTCTGATGCTGGCTTTCCTTGAACTGAGCGTACTTTTCCGCTAATTCCTCATCGGAAACGGAAAGAATCTGTACCGCAAGATAACCTGCATTTGCCGCGCAGTCAATACCCACGCAGGCAACAGGAACCCCGGGAGGCATCATAACCGAGGAAAGGAGGGAATCCATTCCGTCAAGAACCTTTGCCTTTACGGGGAGGGCGATAACAGGGAGAGTTGTATTTGCGGCAAGAGCGCCTGCAAGATGTGCAGCCATACCTGCTGCACCGATAAGAACACCAAAGCCGTTTGCTCTCGCATTCTTTGCAAATTCAGCAGCTTCAGCGGGCGAACGGTGAGCGGACATTACATGAAGCTCAAAGGGAACGCCGAACTGCGCACAGGCTTCAGCAGCCTTTCTTACTACGGGGAAATCGCTGTCGCTTCCCATAACAATTCCGACTTTTTTCATGGTTAAAACCTTTCCTTTCGTTTACATGGTGAAAAAAATAACAGCTGTGCGAATACGTACAGCCTGATTTTATATGCAATTATCCTGTAATCTTGTGGTATATTTGCAACATGAATGTGATATAAATGACATAACGGATACCTCTCATATATACCATAATAAAATAACAGGAAAACGATGTAATTCTATTCTACTATATTTTATCAGTAAATTCAAGCGTTTTTTGAAAATTTTTTAACCAGTTTTTTATTATAATATACCATTAAAAAAGTTTAAATTGCACAATCGAGGCATAAAGGGCTGTTCAGAAGCGTTTGATTTAGCTTAAAATGTTATTTTATAAGCTAAATGATGTATGTTTTAGCTAATTTTAAGAAAAAAACGGTTACGTTTAAGGTACAGAATTTACATAATCACCATAAAATCGTGTCAATAAAATCTTTTTTGTAACAAAAAAACTTTTTCGTGAAATCTGACAAATAGTTTTCAACAATTTTCGGTTGAATTGTAGAAAACATGGTGTTGAAACACGAGAAAAAGCTGATTTTACAACTTTGATAAAGCCTTTTGCTAAACGAAAAAAACAACTTTTAAGCATCATTCGGCGCAGGTTGAAAGTCAGTTGAAAATAATTTCGTGATTTTAACCAAAATTGACTAAAAAAGTGTTGAATGAAAACGTTTTCGAGGTTTGGTTTCAAAAATTTTTCAAAAAAAGACTTGCAAAAGGTTGGAAATTGTGTTATAGTTACAAATGTAAATTGCAGGACACCGCATCCTGTCTGCTTACTACATAAGCAGATATGACCGGTACCTGATCAATTTAAATATTCTACCACGGTTTCATTGCTATGAAACCCCGACTAATTGGAGGAAAAAAGTTATGAAGAAAAGAATACTCACAGCGCTCTTAGCTTCTGCTATGATCCTTTCTGTTGCTGGTTGTGATTCCACAACAGATGCAGGCGCTGACACAACAACAACAACAACAGCTGCTGCTAACGACGGTGCTGATGTTGCTGACACAGATGCTGACACAGACACAGACGCTGATGCTGGCGATGCTGGCGACGCTGCTGCTGAAGAAGGCAAGGTTCTCAACATCTACTGCTGGAACACAGAATTCCAGGGTCTCTACGAAAAGTATGCTGCTGATATCGGCGAAGCTGCTGGTGTTACAGTAAACTGGGTAATCAACGCTAACGAAGGTTCCAACTACCAGGATAAGCTCGACCTCGCTCTCAGCAACCAGGCTACAGCTGCTGCTGATGAAAAGGTTGATATGTTCTTAATCGAAGCTGACTACGCTCTTAAGTACACAAATTCCGACTACTCCATGAACGTAATGGATCTCGGTATCACAGAAGCTGATATCGCTAATCAGTACGCTTACACACAGCAGGTTGCTACAGCTAACGGCGCTCTCAAGGGCCTTACATGGCAGGCAACTCCCGGCCTCTTCGCTTACAGAAGATCCATCGCTAAGGAAGTTCTCGGTACAGATGATCCTACAGAAGTACAGGCAATGCTCTCCGACTGGACAAAGTTTGACGAAGTAGCTGCTAAGATGAAGGCTGCTGGCTATACAATGCTCGCTGGTTACGACGATGCATACAGAACATTCTCCAACAACGTATCCGCTCCTTGGGTAGTTAACGGCGAATTAAAGGTTGACGACAACCTCTGGACATGGGTTGACCAGACAAAGCAGTACACAGAAAACGAATACCACGCTGGTGCTTCTCTCTGGGATGCTACATGGAACAAGGAACAGGGTCCTGATGGTAAAACATTCGGCTTCTTCTACTCCACATGGGGC
>CAZGRB010000113.1:0-7140 GCA_964527695.1 uncultured Ruminiclostridium sp. | reverse complement strand
CTTTCTTTTTTGTTGATATACTCATCGGCAATATTGATACCGCCGGTAAAAGCTCTTTTTCCATCAATAATCGCAAATTTTCTGTGGTCGCGATAATTAAGGAATTTATCAAGAGAAGGCTTGTAAGGATTGAAAACAGCTGTTTTTATATTGAGTGAATTCATTTGTTCGGGAAAATCAGCAGGGAGGAGGTTAATTGTACCGATATCATCATACAATATTCTTATTTCAACACCTTCTGATGCTTTCTGGATGAGAATATCCAGCATTTTCTGCCACATCTCGCCATAGCCGATTATAAAATACTCGAGGAATATATATTTTTCTGCTTTCCTCATATCGGTTAAAAGCTCTTCAAAGAATAACGAGCCGGGATTAAGAAATGTAGTTTCAGTGAAAGCATATATATTTGTTCTGGAATTATTGATAATATAGCTTGCCTCTCGTCTGAGATGAGCATTTTTTTTACCAATCATTTCCAGTAATTCGTTATCCGGTGTGATAATACCATCAGAGCTTTCTATGGCATTTTTCAGCTTTGCGGTATTTTTTTTATTAAGATGTGTTCTGCCGAAGAGAATATAGAATAAAGCTCCGCCGATAGGGAAGCAAAGCACTGGAATTAGCCATGCTATTTTAAAGCTGGGATTGTTGTTCCTGTTTATAATTGCAATCGCTATTATAAAACTGAAAAGAATGAACACGAAAAAAAGCGGGATATAAACTGCTGATAAAAAAAACATAGGCAATATAATCAGTAATATCTGAATCAGGATAAGCATACTGATAATAAAAAGCCTGCTTGTAAAAAATTTGGTCAGTTTGGACATGGACGCTCCTTTCCCTGTATAATAGGTATGTTTTATCTTTTTATTATACAATAAAAAATGAAATTAATCAAGTAATTTTTAAAGTGTTTATGGTAAATACAAAATATTGACAAAAAAAGAAATAAGTAATATAATTAAATTTATACATTTAATTTTGATTAAGGAAGTATAAAAATGGAAATTTCACAGAAATTATTTAATCTGATATGTTCAGCTACAAACGGTAATACTGCAATTATGATGATTGTATCGGTTGTTTTGTTAATTGCAGGTTTTGTAATGCTTATAAAAGGTGCAGATATGTTTGTTGATGGCGCATCAAAAGTCGCTGCCAAACTTAAAGTTCCGCTTATCGTTATCGGACTTACAATTGTGGCTTTTGGTACAAGTGCTCCTGAAGCGGCCATAAGCATTAATTCAGCAGTCCAGGATAACGCAGGGATTGCCGTTGGTAATGTTATAGGAAGTAATATTCTTAATATACTTCTTATTCTTGGTATATCAGCGTTATTTACCGCTGTTCCCGTAAAAAAATCAACATTCAGATATGAAATTCCTTTTGTTATCTTTATATCGGTTATTCTTCTTTTATTAGGTATAACAGGCGATACCATAGGAAAGATTGATGCCATAATTCTTTTGATTCTGTTTGCTGTCTTTTTTGTTTATCTTATCCTGCTTTCCAAAAAGGGTGACAGCAGTGCGGATGATGATGTTCCTGCACTTACCGAAAAAGATACAGTTCCTAAAATGATTATTTTTATAATTATTGGCCTTGCTGCAATTGTTTTGGGAAGTGATTTTACTGTTACAGGTGCAACCGCAATTGCTGAAGCACTCCATGTTGAAGATAGGATAATCGGTCTTACAATTGTTGCATTCGGCACATCTCTGCCCGAACTTGTAACATCCGTTACGGCAGCAAGAAAGCATCAGGCTGATATTGCAATCGGAAATATTGTTGGTAGCAATATTTTTAATATATTATTTGTAATTGGTCTTGCAGGTGTTTTTTCTCCTAATCCTATCAGGTTTGAAAGTTCTTTCATTATTGACGGTATTGTTGCTGCAGCTTCAGCATTTTTGCTTTGGCTCCTTATTTTTAAGAATAAGAAGCTTCAGAAAACCGGCGGTATTATAATGCTATGCTGTTATGCTGTATATTTTGTATATCTTTTAATTCAGCCCACACTTCTTGCCGCATAATACGAAAGGATTTCATATGAATGATAAAAAAATTGCAGATTCCTTTGAATTTGATGATAATATTGACTTTGACGGACTTGATGAAAACGATGATTTAATTGAACAGGAAAGTGAATCAGAAGTTCTGCATGAAGAAGATGATGTAATTAACTCCGGGGATGTAAACATTATCTCTGATTACGGTAATACCGAAAAGAAAATGTGTGAAGATACAGAAATGGAAGCTTCGCACTATGACGATAATCTTCATGATGAGGTTTATGAAATTGATGTAAGCTATAATGAGGAAAAGAAAAGTCTGCCCGAGCCTGAGTTAGGCGAGAATACAGATGAAGCGAATAGTACTGATAAATTTGTCAGACGATTCTGTATAATCAATGTTGTTTCATCAGCTTTGATATTATGCGTGCTGGCGGGTGGTATTTTTATTGGCAGCAGATATATATCTTCTATTGAAGCTGAGCTTGATGTCAAGAATCATGAAATTGCTGAGCTCGAAAGTAAAAACAGCATTCTTGCAGAAGATTATATGGCTGTTATAAACACAGTTGAGGATGATACTTCAGATTTGGCTGAAATACCGGAAACAGAGTTGGAGCAGGGAAAAATCATATTTTATGATTATTCTGTCGGTTATTCCTGGATTCCTGTTATTTCGGGAATTGAAAAGAATACATATAACGCAGATGATTTCAGTGTTGATGATCGATACAGAATGACATACACCGTTGATGGGGAAGAATCATCATACTTCGGAATAGACGTTTCTTCTTATCAGGGTGATATTGATTGGCAGTTGGTTAAGGAAGATGGAGTTGAATTTGCATTTTTACGCATAGGCTACCGAGGATATGGCGAGGAAGGCAAACTTTGTCCCGATGAATTTTTTGCCCGTAATTATGAGGCAGCTCATGACGCAGGAATTGACCTTGGTGTTTATTTCTTTTCTCAGGCAACCTCTGTTGCCGAAGCAGTTGAAGAGGCTGAATTTGTTCTTTCTCTTCTTGAAAGCAGAACACTGGAATATCCGGTGGTGTTCGACTGGGAGAATATATATACAGGTGATCCTGAGGATATTCCGAGAACGGAAGATATGATGCCTCAGACCCTTACACTCAGCGCAATTGCCTTTTGTGAAACTGTGAAGGATGCAGGGTACGAGGCAATGATTTATACAAATAAAAAACTGGCAACGATCAAATATGATCTTCGCCAGCTTAGTGATTACCCTGTATGGCTTGCATACTATAATACAGAGCTTGATTATTATTATGATTTTGATATCTGGCAGTATGGTACTGCCGAGGTAGACGGAATTGAAGGGGAAGTTGACGTTAATATCTCAATTATCAGGTAATTTTCTGATAGATTGCAGTGCAGAAATGAATCTGCGTTTTTAATGAATCAAGTTTTTTTAACTTATCCTTATCCGCCTGTGATGTTTTGTAATAATATGGTGTCATAGAAAACAGCGAAATAATATCTTCTGTTGATTGCAGCTCTATGTGTTCATGTATTACATTGGTTTCAATTAATTCAAAACCTTTTATTTTCATATCAGAAACTTCATTTTTATAAGGCTTTTCATATACCGCTTCTTTAAGCTCCCACAAATGTTCTTCCATAGGAAATGCGGTAATGAAAAAGCCCTTTTCTTTGAGGACCCTGAAATATTCATCCGGAGAGAAAGGTGCGAAGAGTGAAATTGCTATATCGCAGCTTTTATCTTCGACGGGTATATCAAATACGGTAGCTACTGCAAGCTTAAGGGATTTATTTCTTCCTGCACCTGCCATAATTGCTTCCTTTGATACATCAATGCCAAGAAAATCGCTGTTAATGTTATTTTTCAAAAGATATTCATACATACCTGCAGTGTACCAGCATTCGCCGCAACCGCAGTCGAGTATGGTGCATCCATCAGCAGCTACGGATAAAACCTGATTATTCAATGTATTGAGAAGAGACTGATAATATCCTTTGTTAAGAAAATTTCTTCGGGCATTTACCATAATTTTATCATCACCGTGTGATGATTTATTTGAGCGAAGAAGATTTATGGTTCCTTTTCTTGACATATCAAAACAATGGTTGTTGCTGCATACGCAGCTATTATTGATTACCTTGAATTTTCCCCTGCAGACAGGGCAGATAAAATAACTCATAAAAACATATCCTTTTCAATTGCTGTTATATAATTATACGACAAATTAATAATTATGTCAAATGGATGTTTAAAGGAGTGCATAATATGTATAGAATGGTAATATTTGATCTTGACGGAACTTTGCTGAATACTCTGGACGACTTGGCTTATGCAGGGAATTACGCATTGTCTCTTTTTAATTTACCTGTGCATGAAACAGAAAAATACAGATATTTTATAGGGAATGGCATTCCTAAACTTATTGAGCGTATTCTTCCTGAAAATTACAACTATAGTACATATAATAAAGTATATAATAGTTTTTGTTCCTATTACGAATATCATATGAATGATTATACAAAACCTTATGATGGTATAATTAATATGCTTGAAACATTTAAAAAGAATAATATTGTTTCAGTTGTGGTTACCAATAAGTCTGATGAATTTGCAAATTCAATTGTCGGTGAATATTTTGGTGATCTGATCGAAAAAACCTACGGCAGTATAGAAGGATATCCCAAAAAACCTGATCCGTATTGGGTCAATAAAGCTGTTTTGGATTTCGGAATTTGTAAATCTGATATAATCTACATTGGTGATAGCGGTGTTGATATGCAGACTGCAGTAAATAGCGGCATTTTTGCTTGCGGTGTAAGTTGGGGATTCAGAGAAAGGGAAGAACTTGTAGAATACGGAGCTGATATTATTTGTTCGGGTTGCAGTGAGATAATAAAAATTGTTTTGTGATTTATTTTTTTCTTTGTCATTTTTGCATAAAAGTTTTTTTAACTATTGCTTTTTTATGAAACATATGATAAAATTAAAATGAATTATAAATTGAATCGGGTGAATGGTGTGAAAAAGGATAAGACTGATTTTAAATTGATTATGCTTATTTCAGCTGTTGCTGTATCTTTGATTGCAGTTGCGGCTTTTTTCTGCACACTTAATACTGATAGTGAGAAAATTTCCCCTATTTTTAATAATAGTTATTCATCATTCGAAACAGGCTGGATGAATCAGTACGGACTTTCATATGATGTTTCATCGCTTTCTGTTCTTTCTATTGATTTTAACTGCGAAAAAGCGTTAAATCTAGAAAAAAAAGTTCCTGATTTTTCAGGCGAGACTGCCATTTTCTTCAGAACAAATAATCTTGTTGTAAACGTGTACCTTGATGATGAGCCTGTTTTTTATATGAACGAGAACGGATATTATAACGGTCTTTCCTCCTTTTCTTCTTATTGTTATGTTGTGTTTACAGAAGCGGATATCGGCAAAACTATTCGCCTCGAGATGTTTAAAACTCCTGTTTCAACAGGTTGCTGTATAGATAACTTTTTATTCGGACATCCTGAAAACTTATTGAATGTTGTTCACTCAAACGATTCGACTATTCTGATTACTTCTTTTATAATTGTAGTTGCAGCTTTCTTATGCATTATACTGGGCATTGTTTCGAGAAAATTATACGAACATAATAAAGGTCTTATATTTTTAGGCTTGTTTTCTTTGTTCATAAGCTGTTGGTTTTTGACAGATACGCTGTGGTTTTATAATATTATATGCAATATTTATGTTATTGAAATTGCTGCTAAGGTGTTCTTATCTGTATCAATACCTTTCTTCATGATGTATGTTTATGATTTCTTCAATATTTATCATAAAAAATGGTATGTATTCCTTATAGCAACAGGAATATTCCTTTTTGTGCTTTTCTTCATCTTTGATCTGGCAGGATTATTTAATTATGGCAATTCTATACACATTACTCATTTATATATACTGGTAAGTGGAATTACAACGCTGGTTGAAATGATTTCATATCTGTCAAAGATCAATGGTAACAAGGGTGAATCCAGAATTTTCAATATTGGTGTTACATTCTTTGTTTTCTTCTGTCTTTTTGATATAGGAAGATTTTATCAGGGCAACGAGGGTGACAGTTCTTTGATGACCCGTTTTGGAATGTTTATTCTGATTGTTACATCCATTGCTGTAGTTTGCACAGAAGTTGTAGCATTGCTTAAGCTTGCAATTGAAGCAGGAAAAATCGGAAAAATTGCTTATACAGATGCTAATACAGGTCTCGGAAATCCCGCAGCATTCAAAGAGAAATTTGAACAGCTTGATCGTTCAAAAAGTAATTATAATTACATAGGTATTATTCAATTTGATGTCAATAATCTTAAGGTTATCAACGATAGTCTTGGACATGAAGCAGGCGATCTGCTTATAAAGACCGCCGCAGAGATGATTGATAATTCTTTCGGAACAATCGGTAGCTGTTATCGTGTCGGCGGTGATGAATTTGTTGCGATTACCACGTATAATCATGCACCGCTGGTTTGCGAAGATGCGATTATCAAATTCGAGAGTGCAATATCGCAGTTCAATAACAATCCAAATAAACCTTTTGAACTCAGAGTCGCATATGGTATAGCATATTACCAGAATGACTCGCGGCAGTTCCAGTCGTTAAAGGAAGTTCACAAACTGGCAGACGAAAGAATGTATAATCACAAGCGTGAGTTGAAAGCAAAATATGCAAGAACAGCCGAAGAAGCGGTGATACGATGATTGATGATAAAATGCCTGTTTTTGTGTGCAGACGTTGCGGAAATATTATTCGTGCAGTTGCTTACGAGGAATATGATATATACGATTGCAGAATATGTGGTTTTGCAATGACAAAAACATCCGCATGGCTTAACGAACACGAATACAATGATATATTCTCTGATTCATCCAAAGCCTATGAATTCAGGAAAGGAATATATGAGAATTATGTTGAAGGCAATGACTGTTTTGACAGTGCAATGAACAGAAAAAGACTTGATGAGGAATTAAGTAATTTTAAACATTGGATGTATGGCTGATAAAATACTGTCGCATATTTGCGGCAGTATTTTTCTTTTTTAATGCATTTACTTGATATTTAAGGCAATTTATGGT
>CAZGRB010000112.1:0-7161 GCA_964527695.1 uncultured Ruminiclostridium sp. | reverse complement strand
AGGTAAGTGTTCCGAAGTATATGTTTTTGCTGTCAAAAAATGTTGCGACAATTATCAATTTCGGAATAAATCTCATTGTTCTTTTTGTGTTCTGTATAATTGACGGCGTGCCGATTACCTGGAAATTCATTTTGCTGATTTATCCTGTACTTTGTCTTATTGTGTTCAATCTCGGTGTTGGATTTATTCTTTCCGCACTGTATCTTATGTTCCGTGATATGAAATATCTTTATGATATTTTTACTCTGCTTCTTATGTACGTTTCGGCGATTTTCTATTCCGTGGATGTATATCCCGAGTATATACAGAAGCTGTTTTATCTGAACCCCATATATGGCTATATCACTTATTTCAGGCAGATTATACTTGACGGGACAATACCGTCGCTCAAGCTGCATATTGTAAATGCGCTTTTTGCGGGTGTTGTGCTTGTTATCGGTATGACTATATACAAGAAAAAGAATTATAAATTTTTATACTATATCTGACAGAGGTTGTTATGTCTGAAGCGGTTATTGAAGTAAAAAATGTTTCAATTGAATATATCACAGGCGACCTGAGAAACATAGGACTTAAGGATTATGTTGTCCAGAAGCTGAGAGGCAAGTATAAGGTAAAGAAGTTTGTTGCTGTGGACAATGTTTCGTTTACCCTTAATCAGGGTGACATGCTGGGCATAGTCGGAACGAACGGGGCAGGTAAATCTACGCTGTTGAAGGCAGTTACAAAGATTATGGTTCCTTCCAAGGGAAGCGTAACCGTAAACGGCAAAATAGCTGCGCTCTTAGAACTTGCCAGCGGATTTGACGGCGATCTGAACCTGAAGGAGAATGCTTATCTGCGTGGCGCTATGCTGGGCTATACAAGAAAATTCATGGATGAAAAATATCCTGAAATTCTGGAATTTTCAGGACTTCAGGAATTCGAGGAAAGACCCTTCAAGCAGCTTTCCAGCGGTATGAAATCACGTATAGCCTTTTCTATTGCAAGTATGCTTGAGCCTGAAATACTGATACTTGATGAAGTTCTTTCTGTTGGTGACGGTGCATTCCGTGAGAAAAGCGAAGCTAAGATGAAGGATATCATCAAAAACGGTAAGGTGACAATTCTTGTTTCGCACTCAATTCCTCAGGTAAGAAGAATGTGCAACAAGGTGCTTTGGCTTGACCATGGTAAGCAGATTACTTTCGGTGAAACTGAGCCAATATGTGATAAATATGAAGAATTTTTAAAAACAGGAAAGCTGCCTGTATTTAAAAATGAATAAGTAAATGCACAGCTTTTGGGCTGTGCATTATTAATATGAGGTTTGGGGGTACAATCATGAAAGGAATAATCTTAGCAGGCGGCAAAGGCACACGCCTTTACCCTAACACAATTGCAGTTTCAAAGCAGCTTTTACCTGTATATGATAAGCCTTTGATTTATTATCCCTTGTCGGTATTGCTTCTGGTTGGGATAAAGGATATACTGGTCATTTCCACGCCTGAAGATACTCCGAACTATGAAAAGCTTCTGGGTGACGGTTCACGTATCGGAATCAGTATTCAGTATGCTGTTCAGGATAAGCCCCGTGGCCTTGCGGACGCATTCATTATCGGTGCAGACTTTATCGGTGATGACAGCGTATGTCTTGCGCTCGGAGATAATGTTTTCTATGGACAAGGGTTTACTACATATCTTTACAGAGCAAAGGAGCAGGCTGAAAACGGCGGTGCAACCGTATTCGGTTACCCAGTAAAGAACCCTTCAGAATTCGGCGTGGTTGAATTTGACGAAAACAATAAGGTTATATCCATTGAAGAAAAGCCCGCTGAGCCCAAGTCAAACTATGCAGTGCCGGGGCTTTATTTCTACGATAATTCAGTTGTTGAAATCGCAAGGAACGTTAAGCCGTCAGCCCGCGGTGAAATTGAAATAACAGCGATAAACAATTACTACCTCGAACAGGGCAGACTCAGCGTAACCCTTCTCGGCCGTGGCCTTTCATGGCTGGATACAGGCTCTCCCAAGGGTATGCACAAAGCAAGCGGCTTTGTAAAAACCGTTCAGGAAATGCAGGGCTTCTATATTTCCTGTATTGAGGAAATCGCATGGCGTAAAGGCTTTATTACTCTTGAGCAGATGCACGCTTTGGGCGAAGAGCTTAAAATGACTGATTACGGAAAGTATCTGCTTTCACTTTCGGAGGAAGATTTATGACAATAATTGTAACAGGCGGTGCAGGTTTTATCGGCGGTAACTTTGTCCACTATATGCTGAAAACATACCCCGATTACCGCATTGTATGCCTTGACTTCCTTACCTATGCAGGCAATCTTGAAACACTTGCCCCTGTAATGGACAATCTGAATTTCAGATTCTGCAAGGTTGACATTACAGACAGAGAAGCTGTAAACAAGGTTTTTGAAGAAGAGCATCCTGATATCGTTGTAAACTTTGCTGCAGAATCTCATGTAGACCGTTCTATTGATAACCCGGGGGTTTTCCTTAATACAAATATTATGGGTACACAGGTAATGATGGACGCCTGCCGCAAGTACGGAATTCAGCGTTATCATCAGGTTTCCACAGATGAGGTTTACGGTGATTTACCTCTTGACAGACCTGACCTTTTCTTTACGGAGGAAACACCCATTCATACATCAAGCCCTTACTCGGCTTCCAAGGCAAGTGCGGATTTACTTGTTCAGGCATATCACAGAACCTTCGGTTTACCTGTAACAATCAGCCGCTGCTCCAATAACTACGGCCCTTATCATTTCCCTGAGAAGCTGATTCCGCTTATGATAGCCAATGCGCTGAACGATAAGCCTCTGCCTGTTTACGGCGAGGGGCTCAATGTCCGTGACTGGCTTTATGTTGAGGATCACTGCCGTGCAATTGACCTTATTATTCATAAGGGTAAGGTAGGCGAGGTTTACAATATCGGCGGTCATAACGAAATGAAGAACATTGATATTGTGAAAATCATCTGCAAGGCACTGGATAAGCCTGAAAGCCTGATAACATACGTTACTGACCGCAAGGGGCATGATATGCGTTATGCAATTGACCCGACCAAGATTCACAACGAGCTTGGCTGGCTTCCTGAAACGAAGTTTGCAGACGGTATTCAGAAAACAATAAAGTGGTACCTTGAAAACCGTGAATGGTGGGAAAACATCATAAGTGGTGAGTATCAGGAGTACTATGAGAAGATGTATGGAAACAGATAAAAAGCAATATATAGTAAAAAATACTTTAAATATCTGTATACGGAGGCATTATGATAGGATTTAATCTTCCGCCCTTTGTTCCGGAATGTTCGGATTATGTTGCGGATACAATCAATAGAAGAAAACTCAGCGGTGACGGTGAATATACAAAGCGATGTAATCAGTGGCTCGAAGAAAAATGCGGTTGTTCCAAGGCACTGCTCACGACTTCCTGTACCCACGCACTTGAAATGGCGGCAATCCTTGCTGAAATAAAGCACGGCGATGAGGTTATTATGCCGTCATATACCTTTGTTTCAACGGCAGACGCATTTGTTATGAGAGGTGCAAAGGTTGTTTTTGTTGATATACGTCCCGATACAATGAATATTGATGAAAAACTCATAGAAGCGGCAATTACTTCCCGTACAAAAGCAATTGTTCCTGTGCATTATGCAGGTGTAGGCTGTGAAATGGACAGGATACTTGAAATTGCCGAAAGATACAGGCTTATGGTTATAGAGGATGACGCCCAGGGACTTATGGCGGGCTACAAGGGTAAGCCTCTCGGCACCTTCGGCACCTTCGGCTGTGTCAGCTTCCATGAAACCAAGAACTATTCCATGGGTGAGGGCGGCGCAATTTTAATAAACAATCCCGATTATTGTGAGCGTGCTGAAATAATACGTGAAAAGGGTACTAACCGCAGTAAATTCTATCGTGGCGAAATTGACAAGTATACATGGGTTGACTGCGGCTCGTCATATCTTCCCTCGGAAATCAATGCGGCATATCTTTTTGCGCAGCTTGAAAAGGCAGAAAATATAAACAATGACCGCCTTGTAAGCTGGAACAGATATTATGAAAACCTTAAATCTCTTGCCGACAGGGAGCTTCTGGAGCGGCCCTTTGTGCCTGAGCATTGTCAGCACAACGCCCATATGTTTTACATAAAGGTCAGGGATATTGAGGAAAGAACAGAGCTTATAGCCTTCCTCAGGGAAAAGGGAGTATACAGCGTATTCCACTACATTCCCCTGCATACAGCGCAGGCAGGCAGAAAGTACGGCACTTTTGCAGGTGCGGATAACTATACCACGAAAGAAAGCGAAAGACTTTTAAGACTACCCATGTACTACGGTCTCGGAAGAGATAACGTAGATTATATCTGTGAAGTCATTGAAGCGTTTTTCAGAAAATATATATAATAATTTCCGCTATTTTTTTCTTCTGAATTCAATAAGATTATGTTCAAATAAAGACAACCCTGTTCATAAAAATGAACAGGGTTGTCTTTATAATATGTGAATGTCGGACAGAATAGATTTTTAACTTGACTTTTTATTGATATTAGCGTATGATGATAGTTGAAATAAAGAGTAAAGCCTGAAAATCTCTTACTCAACCGTTGGTTGAAACGGTGGATTTAACAGCCTTTTCAGCGTATCAACCGTCAGTACGTGGTAAAAACAGCAGAAATTTTGTATAATCGGTAATGAAAGGAGGGTTCCCGAAATGAATCAGGAAAAAATAGGAAAGTTTATAGCGAAATGTAGAAAGGAAAATGGATATACACAGGCTGCGCTTGCTGAAAAACTTGGTATTACAGACCGTGCGGTATCCAAATGGGAAACAGGTAAAAGTATGCCCGACGCTTCTATTATGCTTGAGCTTTGTGAATTATTAAAAATAAATGCAAACGAACTCCTGACAGGGGAACATATCATTATGGATAATTACAAGGAAATTGCTGAACAGAATCTCGTTGAAATGAGAATTCAGGAAGAAAAGGCAAACAAGAAATTGATGAAGACGGAAAGTTTTTTAATAGTCCTGACCGTTGTTGCATCGTTGGCGCTTATTATTTCAGGGGTATTGATTGCAGAACCTAATCCCACGATAGGTATTGTTTTATGCTCTCTCGGATCTTTGATAGTGTTTCTTGGTGTCGCTTACGGCGTTAAGCTGGAGCACGATGCGGGATACTATGAATGCCCTGAATGCAAGACCAGATATGTGCCTTCTATGAGAGCTGTTGTTCTGGCGATTCATTATGGCACAACACGTAAAATGCGTTGCCCGCATTGTAATAAAAAAGGCTATCATAAGAAGGTAATGACAAAGTAAAACGAAAAGCACTATCCTTGATTCGGATAGTGCTTTCTTTTGTAAGTAGCGGTCGGAATAGATTTTTTGAATCTTATTGCAAACATCTGATTTATGATATATAATATTATTAAATAGTTTCCTACGACAAGGAGAAAAATATGAGTGAATATATTGATAAATACGCATACAAGGAGATAACTGAATTCCCGATTGTTATAAACTTTTCGAAATGTAAAACTTGGTTTGAATTCCATACTCTTTTAAAAGAGAAATTCGGTTTTCCTGAATATTATGGAAAAAACTGGGATGCGTTATGGGATTTACTGCAAGGGTTATTTGACGAAGATGTTGAAGTTCATCTTTATGGAATGGACGAACTGAGAAAAAAACTTCCTATATGCGCAGAAAAAATGCTCAGGGTTTTTAATGATGTGCACAATGATACACCAAATGTTGTTTTTAAGATAATGCCATAATATAGTTTTGATAATAGCAAAGTCCTGTATCTTTCGATACAGGACTTTGTAAGTAGTGGTCGGAATAGATTTTTCTTTACATTGGTGCAGGAGTGTGATATAATCAAAAAAAGAGGTGAGAGGCTATGAAAAAAATAAAGATTTTAATATTAATTTTTCTTGTATTGTCTATAGTGTTTTGTATTTATAATTTCGTTTTTTATTTAAATACAAAAGATTGGATTTCTTCAAATGCAACAATAACGTTTGTCGGTTTACCTGATGGTGCAGTGATAGGGACATATACTGATATAAATAATATTACACATACCGATGTGTTATTATATATTGATTATTTTCATCAAGGCTACAGTATCGATGTAGATAAGCTTATAGGAAAGGAAGTAAGAATTATATACAATTCAAAAACGGGTGAAATAGGTAAGAGTAACACAATATCTTATCTTTTTTCAGCAGTTTTACTTGGATTATCAACACTATCAATGTTTATTTTTTATAAGAAGAAACCCTGTTCACAAAAATGAACAGGGTTGTTTTTATAATATGTAAATATTGAACAGAATAGATTTTTCTTTACATTGTGGTGGGTGTGTGGTATAATGTGTGTAAAAATAATTTAATACAGGAAAGGAAATGTATTATGCAAAAGAAACACATTTTAAAAGTATTTTCGCTATTAGCGGCGGTATGTATAACCGCAGGCTGCAACGGAAATGCGGTGGTGGAGATGACAGCAGTAACCACCGATACAACAAACACAAAACCTTTAGTAGAAAACACCTACTCCACAGAAAATTCAGAAAAGTCGCTTTTTCAAAAGGAATTTGAAATTACAGATTGGACAATGGAAGAATTGATTTCGGATTTTACTCTTTGTGGTGAAAAAATAACTATACCTTGTTCCATTGAACAACTGGGAAAAAATTATAGCGGTACATATATAAATAATGCGCTTATATATGGGAATGAAGAAATTGGATATATTTATAATATTACCCAAAAAAGTCAGGATGAAGACCCGATAATAAGGCAGATTGTGCTTGGTGGATTGAATGATATTTCATTGCCACAGTTCAGTATTAAGACGATAACTGAAACGAGTGCAAAAAATGATGTTGAGAATGTTTTAGGAATTCCCAATGTTGATAGCGGAGATGAAAATTGGGCAAGGTACTTTTTTTCTGATAATGAATCAATTCTGTTTATATACGATAATGAAGATTCAGACAAGATTAAAATGATTACAATAGTATATAATGATGAGGCATAAAAATGACATTGTCTATCATCAAAAGCAACAAAAAGAACTCCGTAACTTTGTGAATGGGTTCCGAAAAATAAAGTGTGTAAATGGAATTAACCCATAAAAATAAACCAAT
>CAZGRB010000111.1:6194-7248 GCA_964527695.1 uncultured Ruminiclostridium sp. | reverse complement strand
CAAGATTCACAAAGCAGGTTGAAGAAAAGCGTGCGCAGGGTGCTAACGCCGAAATCGACGAGGACTTCCTCACCGCTCTCGAATACGGTCTCCCTCCCACAGGCGGACTCGGCATGGGGCTTGACAGATTCGTTATGCTCCTTACAGACAGCGCATCTATCAGAGATGTTTTACTGTTCCCCACAATGAAGCCTGAGAAGAAGTAAGCGGCGAACAGAACCGTTATATAAACAATTTACCCCGTCACGGAAGTGACGGGGTTTCGTTATATTCAGTTATTGCGCATAGCTCTTATGAGATTCAGAAGTGCGTCAACCTCGTCCTGAGTAAGTCCCGAAAGGTCTATTTCCTGCTTTCGCTCCAATCCAAGAAGAAAATCCGTGCTTACATTATATATTTTTGCAATGCCGATAAGCACGTCATAAGAAGGTAATCTGAGGTCGGTTTCATATGCGCTGATAACGGATTTTGTAAGATTCAATTTTTTTGCAAGCTGTCCCTGTGTCATATTCGCCTTTAACCGCAGTGCTTTCAATCTGCTTCCAAAGTCAACCATTTCAAAACCCCCTTTTTTCTTATTATACTACATTTGTTGTTTTCTATCGGTTGATTTTGTATTTAAGTAGTTGACAAAGTCAACTAAATGTGGTATACTAACAGTTACAAATGTTTACTATTAGTAAACAGTGGCGTAATTCGGAAGAATTAGCGAAAATTTTTCAAGGAGGACATGAAAAAAATGAGAAAAAATCTCAAAACCCTGCTGTCCGCGGCAGTAGCTTCAGCCATGATGCTGACATCGGTGAGTGTTACTTCTTTTGCGGCTACAAGTGTATCTACATTAGAAGCACTCCAGCAGGCAATCGCAAACGGCGAAACAGCAATTACTGTTACACAGGCTCTTACAATCACAGGCAACGTAACTCTTGAAGCGGCTTCTGATGTATCAATTACAACAACAGGTGTAACCGACGTATTTAAGGTTACAAGCGGCGGAAGCCTCACTTTAGGCAACAATATCTCCGTAGAATCCAACACATCTATTCTCTGGGCA
>CAZGRB010000111.1:0-6094 GCA_964527695.1 uncultured Ruminiclostridium sp. | reverse complement strand
CGGTTCTGTAACTATCACAGACGGTACACTTACAGGCGGCACTGGCGTTGATGCCATAACAACATCAGGCACAGGCACAGCTTCCGTTTCTGGCGGTACTTTCTCCTCTGAACTTCCCGAAGAATACCTTGCAGACGGCGTTGAACAGGACGATGAAGGCAACGTCGTAGAAAATGTAATCGACACAGAAGCAGAGCTTCGTGCGGCTATCGCAAATGGCGGCGAGGTTGTAATCGGTGGTGATATTGCTTTAAGCGCTGCTATCACTATCTCAAATACAGTTACTCTTAAGTCTGATTCCGATGTAACTGTTACAGCAAACGGCGTTACAGACGTATTTACGGTTACAAGCGGCGGAAACCTCACTTTAGGCAACAATATCTCCGTAGAATCCAACACATCTATTCTCTGGGCAAACGGCGGTACTATCACCGTTGACGGTGCTGAATTAAATTCAGAAAACTCCATATACGCTTTAGGCTATGCTGATGACAGCGGTGTAATCAATGTGGTTTCAGGTACTGTTTCATGCTCAGGCGATAAGGTAACTTTAGATATTGACGACGGTTCAACTGCTACAATCAGCGGCGGTACAGTCTTTTCAAAGGACAGCTCCGCTATTGCGGTAAGAAACGGCTCTACTGTTACTGTCGGCGGTGATGCTACTGTAGAAACTACAGCTTCCTCTGCACTTGCGGCAATCTTCACATATGACGCAAACAGCAAGGTTATCGTAAATGGCGGTACAATTAAGTCTGCTAATGACGCAGCGGTAGACGCAAACGAAGGCGGTTCTGTAACTATCACAGACGGTACACTTACAGGCGGCACTGGCGTTGATGCCGTAACAACATCAGGCACAGGCACAGCTTCCGTTTCAGGAGGCTCCTTCTCCTCCGACCTTCCCGAAGAATACATTGTTCCCACAGATAAGACCCTCGTAAAGAACGAAACAACAGGTCTCTGGGAGCTTGGCACATTAGCCGTTACATCTATCGCAATCACAACAGCTCCCACAAAGACAACATACACTGCAGGCGACGAGCTTGATTTAACAGGTATTGTTATCACAGCAACCTACAACGATGAAACAACAGCGACAGTTTCCGCTGACGATGTAACCGTAACAGGCTTTGACAGCGAGGCAGCAGGCACACAGACCATTACAGTTACTTATGAGGGCAAGACAGCTACATTTGAAGTAACAGTTGAAGCGGCGGCTGAAGAAGAACCCGACGAAGACGAAATTCCCGAGGGCTATACTGCACATACCTTTGCAGCACCCAGCTGGGATCCCACATCTAATTCTGCTGATGCAACATTCGCAACTATTTCCGTTGCAGACCTCGAAGCAACAGACACTATCACAGTATCCGTTGTACCGATTACCGAAGCAGGTGAAAACTGGACAATTGCAATGCAGGCGGGCGTTGACCCCTGGCCCAGCATCAGCGATTGGAGCGCAACTGCATTTGAAGGAACTGTTCAGGAGCTTATGGATGCAGCAGGTGTTGAAACTGTTGCAGAACTCGGCTCTGTAAACCTTCAGATGTGGAACGTTTCTATCGGTGATAAGATAGCGTATAAGTACACTATCACAAAGGCAGCGACTGAAGAAGAACCCATTGTAACAACCACAACAACAGAAGCGCCCACAACAACTCCTGACGAAGATGTTACTACAACCACAACAACACAGGCTCCTGTTACATCTCCCGTTGTAGTTCCTTCCTACACAGGAACACGCCCATCTTCTTCCGCAGTGACAACAACCACCACTACAACAAATACCACTACAACCACACCTCCCGCTGAGGAAGATGAGGAAATCGAAGACGACATCGAAATTGAAGAAGACGACGATGTTGAAATCGAAGAAGACACCGACACAACTCAGCCTGCTGAGGACGATTACGAGGACGACGACACAGACGAAGAAGTAGACGCTGACGTTGAAACTCCTGCTGACGGCTCCTCTGACGGCAACCCCATTACAGGCGTAGCAATCAGCTTCGCAGGCGTAATCGCTTCCGCTGCGGCAGTTATGCTTGCAAAGAAGAGAAAGTAAGCTGAATAAATAACAACAGGATATTAAACAGCAGCCCCCTCAACGCACAGCGTTGAGGGGGCTTCGCTGTGTGAAAACCAAATGAACAAAATGTCATATTTCATCTATTGACTGAAAAGCGCATTTGCGGTATAATATATTTATGTTTTTCAGCAAATACCTATCAGAAAGAAAGTGTAGAAATGTCATATCAGGACGATAAGAGAGAACTTTTAAAGCTTAAACAGGGAATTATTGAAGAAAGTGAAACCATACAGGAGGAAAAGCGTGAAACGATAGAGCTTCACGGCTGGAAAAAGGTTTCAAACTTCTTCTATCACTATAAATGGCACGTTATTGTAGCGGCATTCTTTATTGCCGTTATAAGCTTTTTTGTGTATGACCTTGTCAAGAAGGAGCACGGTGATATCCGTGTGCTGGTTATTACAAAGGACAGCGAAATTGCAGGCCCTATAAGCTATAAAACCAAGGATATCGAGCTTGCATTTGAAAAATACTGCCCCGACTTCGATGATAACGGCTATGTCCACGTTGACACCTACAATATAGATTTAAGCGAGAATATTCAGCCTGAATATATGCTTTCCGCAACCGCAAAGCTTTCGGGTGAGCTTACTATCGGCGAAGCGCAGATGTATATTATGGACACTCTATCATTCCAGGCTGTTACCGAGGACGGAGATACATCCAACTTTATAAATCTTGAAGAGCTTTACCCCGATAATCCTCAGATTGACGGAATTTACTACAAGCTTGACGGCAGTGAGTTTGCATATATGGCAAATTATGTTGAAGCCTGCCCCGAGGATTTATTCATAGTAATCCGCAGCACTACCGAAGCCGCCAACAAGGAAAAATCCGAAATTGCCCGCAAAAAGGCACTTGAAGTTTTCGACAACATCGTAAACGGCAATTTAGCAGGCTGGCAGGATGACGACGGCAGAGTCTACGGAATCTATGAAGAGGGCGAGACGGTTCTTGTCCCTAATATGTGATTAAAGGAATTTCTTTAATCCATCAGCGTACTGTTCCTCACGGCTGAGCAGGCGTTCCGCCTTTTTTAAGGTTTCATCACCTGCCTCGTTGCTGTGATTTACAGTTTCGGCAATGTCAATAATACCCATATTTGTGCCGTTATACATCATTTTTGCAAGATTGTTAAGGCTGTCATCGGCAAAGGTTTTCATACTGATGCCCATGTGCGCCATAGCGGTTTCCATTTTCGGTATCTGTTCAACCTGTGCGCCTGAATTTTCGATTTCACTTTTCAGCTCCTTGCAGGTAGCCTCGTAATGCTCCTGCTGGCGGTGAATATAGTTTCTGAAATCACCGTCGTCGCACTTTTCTTCCACCTGCTTTATGCAGTCGGAAGCCATACGGCTGTTCTTGTAAATACAGTTTAAAATATCAATATCATGTTGATGAAGCATAATAATAACCATCACTTTCTTTTTAATGTAATACAATTATCTGCAGAAAGGACAAGGATATGCAAAGAGAGCATTTTCTGAAAATATTTGTCAAAGGAATGGGATATGCCCTTTTCGGCAACATACTCAGCGGAATTATGGTTTTCTCCATAGCTCCTGTTATAAACATATGGTTTCTTACCGTAATTGCGCTTATTTTCACACTGTTCATCTACAGCTCGCTGCTTTTTACCGCAGGCTACCGTGACGGTCAGAGGGAATACAAGCTTGTTGCAAACCACAGAGTTGAAGCTTCACCGAAATACCGCTGGATTGTTTTCGGGCTTATTATCGGTGCGGTTATGGCAATACCAGGTTTTGTAATCCTTGCAGCAAAGCTGGGTGCGCTCAGCGTCAGCGGTGAATTTATGTTTGCATTCCGATTTATAAACGGGGCGGTAACTCCGCTTTTATATGCTTCAGGAATGCACACGGAAGCTCCTGTCGATTATCCCATGTGGCTTTGTATTGCCTTTATCGGCATTTATATTTTGCTTTCTCCCCTTCCTGCACATATAGGATATAAATTCGGCATCGAAAACAAAACACATACAAGCTTTATATACGAGGACGAATAAAATGACAATCAGAAAAGCAAAAAACGCAGACCTTGAGGGTATCAAATCTCTGCTTCTGCAGGTGCTTACCGTTCACCACAATGGCAGACCCGATATTTTCAAAGGAAATTGCCGCAAATACACCGATGAGCAGATACTGGAGATTATAGGCAATGACAAAACTCCCGTGCTTATTGCCGCTGACGAGGATGACAGCGTTATGGGCTATGCTTTCTGCATTTTTCAGCAGCATACAGGCAGCAATATCCTGACCGATATAAAGACTCTTTATATAGATGACCTGTGTGTTGACGAAAACATCAGGGGAAAACATATCGGCAGTTCGCTTTACAAAGCTGTGCTGGATTTTGCAAGAGAAAACGGCTGTTACAACGTTACTCTCAACGTCTGGAGCTGCAACGAAAGCGCAATGAAATTCTATGAAAAAATGGGACTTGTTCCTCAGAAAATAGGAATGGAAAAGATATTGTAAAAAACGGGCTTACAGCCCGTTTTTCATGTGCGCCATAAAAAGCAAATCCGTAGAAGAATTCGTTTCTTCTACGGATTTTGTTACTATTCCAGCGGTAAACCTAAATTTGCACCGACGTATAATAAGGCTATTCTGATTCCCAATTTACATCAGCATTATCCATTTTTTGAATCAAATCCGTTATACTGTCCGAACACACGGTATAATACCTTTCTTCCTCCATACGCCCTGTATATGTATATTCCACATATTTATTCTTAACGATAACAACATCCTTGATTGTTCCTTGTTCAAGACAAGTCTCAAAAGATTCGTATGTAGTACACTGATATTCGGGGATATAACGATTCTTATCCTCGTGAATGAATATTCCGAGCAATACAGCAAGAACTATTGCGTATAAAACAACAAACAAGGTGCGGACAGCGAACTTTATGGAGGTTTTTTTCTCACTTTTTTTCTGATTTTCTTCGGGCACGAGCTTTCTGAAAAAAATCAGCTTTTCCTCGTCGCATTGTTTTTTATCAATGGTAATTGTCCTGTTAAACGAAAAAATAATCGCAAGGCGCTCATCGTCCTCTGCATAATATTCCGCCGTATCATAATTCAAAGTCGCTTCTATAGTCGGATTTTTTATTCTGACGCAATCTTCATAGAAAATGTAGGAAAAACAATCTTCTTTTTGGGTATGTATTTTTTCATAGAGTTTTTTTCTTTTATAAGGCATAACAAGAAATCTTCCCACCCAGTTTAAAATTATCAAAAGCGTGATAATTCCCCATAAATACCTTGAATAACCATAATCAAAGCACATTATTGCCACACATTCAACCGCAATTATAAAAGCCAAAACCTGCTCCGCCACAACATATTTTCGAGACTTCTTTCCGTACAATGGCTTTATATAGCTTGATTTCGGATTATTCATCTCAAACTCATATACAATTTTCTTTTCAGAATAATTATTCATAATATTACCCTCAAAATTCTTATTTTTCGCTGAGGCGATACAGCAGTTTTGCAAACCCTGCCGTTTTGCCTGCTTCGGCAAAGTACGATTCTGCAAAAGGCAGGAGTTGCCAAAGGCGGCTCGCCTTTTAATCAAGCTCAAACATACCTGTGTATAACTGGTAGTACTTGCCCTTTTCTTCGATAAGCTTTTCGTGACTGCCGCGTTCGATAATTCTGCCCTTTTCGAGAACCATGATAACGTCAGAGTTCTGGACAGTTGAAAGTCTGTGGGCAATTACAAATACCGTTCTGCCCTTCATAAGGCTGTCCATACCCTTCTGTACGATAGCTTCCGTTCTTGTGTCGATACTTGATGTAGCTTCGTCAAGAATCATTACAGGCGGGTCTGCAACCGCCGCACGGGCAATAGCGATAAGCTGACGCTGACCCTGGGAAAGCTGTGCGCCGTTTTCGGTAAGCATTGTATCATAACCCTGAGGCAGACGGCGGATAAAGTCATCCGCATTGGCAAGTCTTGCGGCAGCGTAAACCTCCT
>CAZGRB010000110.1:0-7283 GCA_964527695.1 uncultured Ruminiclostridium sp. | reverse complement strand
CCCGGAATGCACTCTTCCCAGAACGAACAGGATTCCCGCCACTACGCTATCGCTTCAAAGGTTCCCATGCTTGAACCCTCGGACAGTGCCGAATGCAAGGAATTTACAAAGCTTGCCTACGAAATAAGCGAAGAATTCGATACCCCTGTAATTCTCCGCCTTTCCACAAGAGTTTCCCACTCTCAGAGCAAGGTTGAAGAATGTGACAGAGTCGAAAAGGCTCTCCCTGAATATTCCCGCAACATTGCAAAGTACGTTATGACTCCCGGTAACGCTATCCCCAAGCACGCAGTGGTTGAAGCACGCACAGAAAAGCTTACAGCCTATGCAGAAACCGCTTCCGTAAATACAGTTGAGATGAACGACACAAAAATCGGTATCATCACAGCAGGTATTGCATATCAGTATGCAAAGGAAGCTCTCGGAGACAAGGCAAGCTACTTAAAGCTGGGTATGATTAACCCTATGCCTGTTCAGCTTATCAAGGATTTCGCCGCAAAGGTTGACAAGCTTTATGTGGTTGAAGAATTAGACGATATAATCGAAACACACTGCCGCAAAATCGGTCTTGACCCTGTCGGCAAGAGCTTATTCAAGCTTCTCGGCGAATATTCACAGACATATCTCAAGGAAAAGATTCTCGGCGAAACCGCAGAATTTGATACATTCGACGAAGCAGTTCCCGTAAGACCTCCCGTAATGTGCGCAGGCTGTCCTCACAGAGGCGTGTTCTACACATTAAAGAAGCTGGGCGTTATGGTAAGCGGCGACATCGGCTGCTACACACTGGGCGCAGCTGCTCCTCTGGGCGCTATGGATACTACAGTCTGTATGGGCGCTTCCATCAGCGGTCTCCACGGCTTCAACAAAGCTCGCAAGGGCGAATATGAAAACAAGGCTGTTGCCGTAATCGGTGACTCCACATTCATGCATTCGGGTATCACAGGTCTTATCAACATCGCATACAACTCCAGCAACTCCACGGTTATCGTTCTTGACAACTCCATCACAGGTATGACAGGTCACCAGAACAACCCTGCAAACGGTAAGAATATTCACGGCGACCCTGCTTCCGCAGTTGACCTGGAAGCTGTTGTAAAGGCTGTAGGTATTGACAGGGTTACTGTTGTTGACCCCGGCAATTTAGCTGAGCTTGAAAGCGTAATCAAGGCTGAACTCGAAGCTGACGCTCCCAGCGTTATCATTACAAGAAAGCCCTGCGCACTGCTCAAGACAGTAAAGCATAATCCTCCTTTCAAAATCAATGCCGAAAAGTGCAAGTCCTGCAAGGCGTGCATGAAAATCGGCTGCCCCGCTATTTCCATGACAGAGGGCAAGGCTAAAATTGACCCCACACTCTGCGTAGGCTGTAAGCTCTGCGGACAGATGTGCAGGTTCAATGCAATTGAAGAATAATCGGAGGTATTAAAATGGCTACAAAATCAATTATGCTCGTTGGCGTAGGTGGTCAGGGTACTCTCCTTGCCAGCAGAATTTTAGGAAACACTCTCCTTTCTCAGGGCTATGACGTAAAGGTTTCCGAAGTACACGGAATGTCCCAGAGAGGCGGCTCGGTTGTTACATACATCAAGTACGGCGAAGAGGTTTACTCTCCCGTTATCGAAAAGGGCGAAGCAGATGTTATCATCTCCTTTGAAGAGCTTGAAGCTGCAAGATGGCTCTCTTACCTGAAAAAAGGCGGCAAAATCATCACAAATACACAGCATATGTCCCCTATGCCCGTTATCACAGGCGCAATGGAATATCCTGCTGACATCACAGAAAAAATCAAGGCAAAGGGCGTGGACATCACCGCTCTTGACGCACTCTCCCTTGCAAACGAGGCAGGCTCTTCAAGAGCCGTAAACGTGGTGCTTATGGGCGTTCTCTCCAAGACAATGGATATCCCCGAGGATGCATGGAAAAAGGCGCTTGAGGAGTGTGTACCCCAGAAGGCTCTGGAAATCAACAGAAAAGCTTTCGCATTAGGCGAAAACGTATAACCCACCAACCCCAAAATTCAAGAAAGGTAAAAATCCCATGAACTACTACATGAAAGAAATCGAATGTGCTCCCCGTCACGAACTGGAAGCACTCCAGTCCTACCGTCTTTCACAGCAGATCAGACGCGTTTACGAAAATGTAAAGCCCTATCGTGAAAAGATGGACGCAGCAGGTGTAAAGCCTGAGGACATCAAGACAATTGCTGATTTAAGCAAGCTCCCTTTCACCACAAAGCAGGACTTACGTGACAATTATCCTTACGGAATGTTCGCAACTCCTACAAGCGAAGTTGTACGTATTCACGCTTCTTCGGGCACAACAGGCAAGCAGACAGTTGTAGGCTACACACAGAAGGATATTGATATCTGGGCTGAATGTGCGGCAAGAGCTCTTGCTTCCGTAGGCGGCGACAACAACGATTTCGTACACGTAGCTTACGGTTACGGCCTTTTCACAGGCGGTCTTGGTATGCACTACGGTGCAGAAAAGCTGGGCGCTACCGCAATCCCTGCTTCCGCAGGGAACAGCCAGCGTCAGCTGGAAATGTTCCGTGATTTCGGTTCTACAATCGTTTGTATGACCCCTTCCTACGCTATCAGCCTTATCGAGCTTATGAATGAAATCGGCATGAGCAAGGATGACCTTAAACTTAAGGCAGGCGTTTTCGGTGCTGAACCC
Source organism: uncultured Ruminiclostridium sp. (assembly GCA_964527695.1). Classification (GTDB taxonomy): domain Bacteria; phylum Bacillota; class Clostridia; order Oscillospirales; family Ruminococcaceae; genus Ruminiclostridium_E. Next base: position 4,601 of record CAZGRB010000110.1, on the reverse strand, counting down.
TGGACAGAGGAAATGAGAAAGGAAATCGAAGCAGGTCTTGGCTTAAAGGCTTATGACATCTACGGTCTTTCCGAAATCATGGGACCCTCCGTTTCCTGCGAATGCGAATGTCAGTGCGGTATGCATATCTGCGAGGACCACTTCATCCCCGAAATTATTGACCCCGACACTCTTGAAGTACTTCCCGCAGGCGAACAGGGCGAGCTTGTATTCACCTGTATCACAAAGGAAGCTCTCCCCCTTATCCGTTACAGAACACGTGATATTGCTACTCTCGTTTATGACAAGTGCGAATGCGGCAGAACTCTTGTACGTATGCTGAAGCCTCAGGGCAGAACAGACGATATGCTTATTATCCGCGGCGTAAACGTATTCCCGTCACAGATTGAATCCGCACTTTTAAGCGTTGACAACAAGGCTACTAACTACCTTTTAGTTGTAGACAGAGTGAATAACCTGGATACGCTTGAAGTTCAGCTGGAAATCAGAGACGATATGTTCGGAGATAATGTCAAGGATGTTGAAGCTTACAAGAAAAAGCTCAAATCCGCTATTGACTCAGCTATCGGCGTAGGCGTCACAATCAAGCTTCTTGAGCCAAAGTCCCTTGCACGTTCTATGGGTAAGGCAACACGCTGCATAGATAACCGCAAAATCAAGAATAAGTTTACTAAGTAATGGAGGTATACCATGTTAGAACAGATTTCCGTTTTTATCGAAAATAAAACAGGCAGACTTGCTTCCGTTATGGGCATTCTCAAGGATAACAGCATTGATATCCGTGCTATGACGATCGCTGATACAACCGATTTCGGTATTATCAGATTTATTGTAAAGGACGCTGCCGCCGCTCTTGCAATTCTCAAGGAAAACGGCTGCACAGCTACCAAGACAAAGATTATCGCTTTCAGCGTTCCCGACGAACCGGGCGGAATGTACTCCGTTATCGACGCATTTGAAAACGCAGGTATCAACGTCGAGTACTGCTATTCCCTTGTAACTAATCAGGAAGGCCGTGCAAGCGTTGCTGTACGTGTTGACAATAACGACAAGGCTGCTGAGGTTCTCGCTGAAAAAGGCATAAAGCTTCTCACAATTGAAGATATTGCATAAATAGAAAGCAAAAACGGTCGCACTGCACAGTGCGGCCGTTTTTATTGTTCCGATATAAATTCTTCGGGTATATTTTCCTTGATAAGCTGCTCAAAATACCTGTAGCTTACTCCTGCACAGCCATGCTTGGAAGCAAGTGCTTCGGTGTATTCGGAAAAAGGATAAATTCTCACATTCTGATAACCGTAATCATAGTGATTTATAAGCGGTACTGCGTTTGCATTGCTCAGGGATATCTCTCCTGTTTTCAGATTCTTTGTGACAGTGATACGCCCCAGCATTTCCACCATTGAAGAAGCTCTGTCCATGGCGGAAATAAAATTCCCCAGACAGTAGAAAACAAAGCTCTGCCCTCCGTCCTCACGAGTGAGATATTCCATTGTCTGTATAGTATGAGGCTGAGTTCCGATTATTATATCAGCACCCCAGTCTGCAAGCTCCTGAGAAAAAACATACTGCTGATGTGTTACGGTATTGCTTACTTCAACCCCGAAATGCACGCTTACAATAACGCAGTCGGCAATTTCCGCCGCCCTTTTTACCTGTTCCTCAACAAGCTCCTCCTCATACATATATGTAAGCTTGCACTCCGAATCCGCAGAAAGATAAAGCCCGTTGGTATGCTCCATATAACCGAGGAATGCAAAGGTTATTCCGTTTATTTCCTTTACACGGATATTGTTCATATCCTCTTCATTGCGATAAGCCCCGTATACGGGTATATCGGGATAGGCTTCACGCCAGAAGTCGAGAGTTGAAATAAGCCCCTCTTCGCCTTTATCGAGACAGTGGTTATTGGAAACAGAAATCGCGTCAAAGCCAAGCTCTATCATATCATGCGCAAGGTCAGTGGGCGAACAGAAATAAGGGAAGTTTGACGGTTCGTAATTATCTGAAATTATCGTTTCCTGATTAAGAATTGCAAGGTCGGCTTCACTTATAAGCTCCGCCACATTCTCGTAGGCAGGCATAAAATTATAGCTTCTGTCATCAGTGCGGCGCTTCGCCTGATCGTATAAGGGCGAATGTATCAGATTATCGCCTGCGCAGACAATATTTACTGAAGCAAATTCAGGCTCAGGCGTCGTTGCTTCGGTAACAATCTCCGTAGTTGTCACTTCAGTGATTACGGAGGTTGCGGTAGTCTGCAATGCAGTTGTCTGCTCAGTCGTAGCAGTTTCAACCTGAGTTTCAGTATGTCCGCCGCAGGAGCAAAGCAGAAATACCGCAGAAACAAGTAATGTAAATTTTTTCATTGTTTTCCTTTATCCGAAAAAGCAGTTATAGGCTTCTGTAACAGCCTCATAAACGGCACTGTAAAAACCGTTTTCATCTGTATACGGCAGACAGCTGTTTGTAAGAAAAACTATGCCTGTCCCGTCAGAGGGGTCATAGAAAAGCCCGTTGATACAGCCGAGAGCGTTACCCGGGTGACCGTAAATTGTCCGCCCCTCCACAACATCATCATATATGCGGACATTAAGACCCATATCAAAATTTTCAGCACTAATGTAATTCTTATTCATAGCAGCAACCGATTCGACAGAAAGTATAGTCTTTCCGCCTGCCGTTCCATCACCCGCAAGAGCAATACCGAACTGCGCAAGGTCGGAAGGAGTGATTATAAGCTCGCACTGGGCACTGTAATATGAATTGCCAAGACCGAAGGATTCATAGTATTCGGAATTTCTGCCCCATTCCTTCGGTTTAAGAATTTCCCCGTCATAGTCATAAAGATTGGCGGCACTCTCCTTGTCATCAATCAGGTCAATCACATATCCTGCGTCCATTCCGAGAGGTGTAAAAAGCGTTTTATCCATATAGTCGTGGAAGTATTCGCCTGTAATGCGCTCGATAATTGCGCCTATTGAGCCTGAACCGAAATTGCTGTAATTGAAGGTTGTTCCGGGCTCTGCTCCGCTGTGGGAATTTGCCATCAGACGGTTTATGCTGTACCGCATATTAGGCTCATATTCAAAGCTCCATGTATCAAAAAGCCCTGCCGTATGAGTCAGCAGATGCCACAGCTCAACCGTACCGCTGCTGTATGCCCAGTCATAATCTATGCCCGTTGCTTCGGTCAGCTTTGTATCAAGAGCAATATCGCCCTTCTCCACCATTTTCATAAGTCCGATTGTGGAAATAAGCTTCGAGATACTTGCAATACGGTAACGGGTATTGTCATCACAGAGGATTTCCTGTTCTCTGTCAGCATATCCAAGATTTTCCGTGTGGATTATTTCGCCGTCATCAAAAAGCACAACACTCATTCCGATTATACCGTATTTGTCATAAATTTCCGCAAGCCTTGCAGAAAAACGCTCCTTGTCAGGCTGAAAAGCAGGCGGCTCGGTTATTTCCCATGTCAGAACGGTTGTTTCCGAAGCAGTCGTAACCGTCGTATCGGCTGTAACAGGAGATGTTGTCATCACGGAAATACTTTCCGCAGGGACAGGCGGAGCAGTCGTGGTAAGCAATGCGCCGCTGTACTGAGTCTGCATAGCAGGCACAGCTTCCGAAGAACAGGCGGAAACAAGCATTACCGCCATCAGCAGAACTGCAATTTTTCTGTATATCTTATCCAATTTTCATACCTTTCCTGAAAATAATATCTTTCTATAATTAAATAATAACTTTAAACCCGATAAATGTCAACAGAATTACCGAATTTGTAATCAAATTGTAATAATTTACCGCCGTCAGCATTGCTGACGGCGGCTCGGATTACTGGTATTTAGGCTCGCAGGTGAGATTTACACCAAGACGCTTGAAGGTGATTTCATCAACAGAGGAAAGGATAACCGTCGAATGAACCTCGCAGCCTTTAAGCTTTGAAAGCTGTTCCATTGCGCATTTTGCTTCGGGAGAGGTGTTAGCGCAGATAGAAAGAGCGATAAGCGTTTCATCTGTATGGAGTCTCGGATTGATATTGCCGAGATGATTTACCTTCAGATTCTGGATAGGCTCGATTACCTCAGGAGACATCAGCAGTAAATCCTCGTCAATTCCTCCGAAATGCTTGAGCGCATTCAGCAGAAGCGCAGAGGAAGCGCCAAGAAGATTTGAGGTCTTGCCTGTTATTATTGTTCCGTCGGGAAGCTCCATTGCGGCAGCAGGCGCACCCGTCTTTTCTTCCTTTTCGAGGGAAGCGGCAACTACCTTGCGGTCGGCAGTAGTGATACCTGCCTGATTCATAAGAAGTTCAAGCTTATAAACCTCATCTTCGCAGACTTTACCTGTTTTAAGTCCGCACTGTGCGGAATAATATCGGCGGAGAATCTCCTGCTTTGAAGCCTCGCATACCGCCTCATCGTCTATAATGCAGTTGCCTGCCATATTGACGCCCATATCCGTAGGAGATTTATAGGGGGATTCGCCTATAATCTTTTCAAACATGGCATTAAGCACAGGGAAAATTTCCACGTCACGGTTGTAGTTTACGGTAGTTTCACCGTAAGCTTCAAGGTGGAACGGGTCTATCATATTAA
>CAZGRB010000109.1:0-7294 GCA_964527695.1 uncultured Ruminiclostridium sp. | reverse complement strand
GGGGGAAACCTTTCTACAGAAAGGTTTCCCCCGATAAATACGTATAAAGCTTCTACATGAGTACCACTCGCATAGGGTGGATATCTTTATTTGTAATGATGCGGCTCGCCTCAATCATCGTCATCATCAAGATTGATACGTAAGAACGGACTTGCCTTGGGTGAAGCGAAAAGGGCGTTCATAACGTGCTGTGTCTTGTGTGAAATGGGGAGACCGTCTGCGTTCAGCTCCTCCTCATCACTTGCAAAGCCGTCGCTTCGGTTCATGCTGTCAAGAATTTCCGAGAAATCTGCCTTATCTGTCTTGCTGCGGTCAGGCTGAGTCTCGGTTTTAGGCAGTGTTATTGTCCTGTAAGCGGAAATGGCCTTTGCTGACGCCGCAGGTGCGGCGGCAGGAATGGGAGAAACAGGCGGAGCGATTTCCTCGGTTGAAATCTGCCCTTCAATCTGCGTTTCCTCCTCTTCCTCGCGGTTTCTTCTGTAATCCTGAAGTGGCTGCTTGATTCTTTCATAGGGAGAAGGCTCGATATAAGCGTTGAAAGCAGGCTTTTTAGGTACGAATACCTTTACATCGTCCTCAATTTCACGCCTTGTGCGGAACACCTTCACATCATCCTCGGCAGGTGCTTCGGGAACGGTAACAGGTGAAGTGAAAACAGATTCGGTTTCCCTGACATTGGGTGCAGGAGAGGGTATTTTCTGTACGGGCGGCGGAGCGTATACCACAGGCGGCTTTTCCTGCTCGCCGTTGGGAATAACAACCGTCTTTGTCTTCATTCGTTCAAAGGGACTTTCGGTGTAGCTTGCGCCCTGTCCTCCGCCTCTGATTATTTTTGTGGTTGCCTTTTGCTGAGGATACTGACTTCGCTGCTGGGGATAGTAGCTCTGCTGGGGCTGAGGTGTGGGGATTTCCTGACCGAAAAGACGCTTTACGGCATCGATTGCCGCCTGCTCCGACTGGGGAGAGGGCTGAGGCTTTGGCTGCACAGCGGGGCGTTCAACACGCTCGAATACGAATTTCCTGATTTCCTTGCCCGATTCGGTAAGCTCAACAGGCTCGGGAGGCGGAGGTGCAGGCTGTTTTCTGGAGGCAAATTCGTCCCCTCTGGACAGCTCGAAGAAATCGTCCAGTTCTTCCTGTCCTGCCATACCTGTCAGCAGCTTTTCCTTGAGACGGAGCGCCGCCTGATACCAGCGTGAGAAATCGCGCTGAGTAAGGTCGATATTGACTCTCTGAGCCATTTCCTTGTATAATTTTTCAATCTGTTCGTTTACATAGCCTTTTTCCATAGGCTCATTCTTCGGCTCTATGGTGATAATCTCGGGTGCGGCAGTGAATGCTGCCTTTGCGGCAGGAGCAGCACCTGCGTTCATTACCTCAAGGCAGACAACACCGTTTTTATCGGGGTTATTGCAGTAATTGTAAGGATATTCCTCATCTTTAAGGTAGTATTCGCCGCAGCGCGGGCATTCCCTCAGAACAGCTCCGCTTTCAATGATTGCGTCAATTTCAAGGTCGATAACCGCCTTGAAGGATGAGGGAACATATACCTTTGAGGGCATACCCGACATGGATTTTATGATTGTGTTTGCAAGGCTGTCATTCTTGTCGGGAATGTATGATTTTATAACCGAAAATGCGTCCATTGCAGTGCGGTCGGACAGCTCGGAATTATTTTTCGCCTTATAGACACGGTCGGTGTAGTCCATATCCTTCAGCACTCCCCGTAAAATTTCCTTGGAGGCATTCTGAAGCACAAAAGGAGAGTTTGGCATACGTCCGATTGAGAAAATATCGGAAGAGCCGATTTCATCAATTGGAAAGCCCTGTTCGTTGGCGGCAACGTTGAACATAAGGTCGAAATAGTTTGCTCTGTTTGACGCTTCGGATGGCCCTGAAAGGTCAGTGCCGAAAACAAAATCGACCTTTGTACGGGCATATTCCTGTAATTTTAAGAGGTTCACCCACTCGTTTATTGCACGGTTGTGGCGGTATTCGGAAAGCCGTGCGAAAACTGCCTTTTCAAAGTCGTTCCCGCAGCGCATAAAGCTCTGCCACAGGGTAGTGATGCCGATTTCATTCTGCTTGCACAGATAGTCAATCCAGCAGTCAATTACAATTTTTTCAAATTTCAGGCGCATATTCTGCTCATAGTATTTGTGACAGCCTGAAATGGAGTTGCGTATTGAATAAACGTCCTCGATGCTGTATTCGCCTGTACGGTGGGCAATACGGCAGAGGTCGGTGCAGTGATTCAGGAATGGAGTGAAATCGTACTTGCAGAAATTAATAAGGTTATTGGGGTAGAGCAGGGTATAGATTTCGTTGGAATTTTTGCCTGTAATACTCAGCTGTCGTATCATTTTCCTGAATCACTCCTTTCTTAAATATAATTGTCGGTTATTCTTCGATTACTGCTTCGGTTTCGCCGTTTTCTTCCGCTTCCGCTTCGGTTTCGTCCGTATCTTCTGCTTCGTTGTCAAAAACAATTGGCTTCTTTACGGAGGAAACCTCTTCCTCCTCCTCTTCGTCATCATCGGTGCGCTGCTGAACAAAGAGCTCGGGTATATTCTTGAGTCTTCCGTCAATGTAGAACTCTTCGTCGGATTCCCAGTGGTATTCGAGAGTATCCTGATGTACTGTTACAAGAACCTTTAAACTGTCAAAATGGCGGTAAGCGTTAAGATACCACAGCTGAACGTCATTTTCCGTTTCTTCGATATAGTAGGTTGCGGAAATACGTTCTGAGTTATCATCATTTATATAGGTTACAAGGCGGTAAGTGCCTTCGGGGGAATATTCATAGGTGTAGCTGCGGTCTGAAAGGTCGCAGTAGTTCTTTAAAAGCAGGGTCTGGGGTGTGAGATTGAAGTGGAGCAGAGTGAGGTAGACCAGCGCGCCAACCACGAACATCATAAGGTAGATAGTGCCGAGGATAGTCTTGAGGGTTTCACCTGCGCCGCTGGCAAGAAATACCACAGCGGTAACCGCAAGGGGAGGAATAATCATATACCAGTTGCCGAACGCCACAATCATCATCAGGAATATAATCAGCGGCGATATACACAGGCAGAAGCGTGTGACAACCTGTTTTCTCGTGTAGAACATAAGACCGCCGAAAATAAAATTCACAAGAACATACAGCAGGAACAGTGCAATAGGGTTTGTGGGTTCAAGCGAATAGGCGAAAGCAAGCCAGTCGATATAAAGAAGAAAAACAGGGTATGCAAGGCTCAGCAGTGAGAAGGCCCGTTTACACCAGTTATTCTTGAAAAAAGCAATAACCTTGTCCATTTAATAAGTTCCTTTCTTTTATACGGTTATATATCTGTCTGAGTTCAGTAATTCAATCTACAACAATACATAATATATTGTACACGAAAACGGAAAGAATTTCAATAGGAATAATAAATTTTTTCTTTTATGGCATAAATTTTCAAAAAGACTTGACAAAATTTACCGCATGATGTATAATAAAAAAACCTTATGAGGGAGTAGCAAGCTTTCTTGAAAGTAACAAGTCAACATACTGGTCTTACGGCCTGGCTTGTTTTGAATTGCGAGACTCATGTGTAGTAAAGCTATGCATGGAGTCTGTATATATGACATCAACGGGCATGGCTTATAGCTGTGCCCGTTTTTTCGGGCGGAAAGGAAAATACTATGACATCAAAAAAAGCTGCAAAAATCATCAGGCAGCAGCATATGCCCAAGGCGCTTGAAGCCGCCTTTAAAGCCGAGGGCTACGAAAATGCGCTTGAGTCTGTGTATATGCGTTCGGCGGAGCTTTTCACGGAAAATGAAAGCGCACCCAGGGCTTTGCAGACTCACCTTGATCAGATAATGCCCTGTATCGCCTTTTATGAGACTCTGTTGAGAATTACAGGAGATAAGGAAAAGGCACTCGCCTTTTTTGATAAATACTCTCTTGTGGATATTGAAAGGATTGCAAAAATTCTTCCGAAAATCATGAAGACAGGCTTATACAAAAAAGTTCCCGATATGGGAGATAAGCTTCTGGATAAATTCTTCGGAAGCGACGCAGGTTTTGAAAGCCGTGAAGTGCCCGACGCGCCGAAATTCGCACGGGACATGACAGTCTGCCCCTATTTTGAAACCTGCAAAAAGTACGGCTGTCCTGAAATTACACAGTTTTTCTGCAAATCAGACGATATTACATACGGCAATCTGCACCCGAAGCTGGTCTGGGGCAGAACGCAGACTCTTGGCACAGGCGGTGAATGCTGTGATTTCCGCCTTTACATAAAACAGGACTAAGCTGAATATTAGTATAAAAACGAAAGGAATTTCAAATATGAACTGGGATTTTATGTTTTTCTTCAACAGTATCTTACTGGGCGTGGGACTTGCCATGGACGCTTTCTCCGTATCCCTCGCCAACGGCCTGAACGAGCCGAAAATGAAAAAATCAAAGATGTGCCTTATTGCGGGGGTTTTCGCATTCTTCCAGTTTCTGATGCCTATGCTGGGCTGGATATGCGTCCATACAATCGTCGAAGTCTTCGGCGCATTTGAAGGGCTTATTCCGTGGATAGCGCTGATTCTGCTGGGCTTTATCGGTGGAAAAATGCTTTTTGAAGGCATAAAGGGCGGCGATGAGGGCGACGAGCCGAAAAAGACAACCCTCGGCGCTCTTGCGGTTCAGGGCGTTGCAACCTCTATCGACGCACTTTCCGTAGGCTTCACCATTGCTGAATATGACCTGCTCATGGCGTTCGTCTGTTCATTGCTGATTGCCGTTACAACCTTTATAATCTGTATGGCAGGCGTGGCAATCGGCAAAAAATTCGGCACAAGGCTTGCAGGTAAAGCGTCAATTCTCGGAGGCGCTATCCTTATATTCATCGGTATTGAAATATTTGTGACGAATGTATTTTTCGGAGGTTAAAAACAAGAGACGGTTAGCTTATTAGCTAACCGCTGTTCGTTTAATTTATTGCCTATTAACAAAAATGTAAAATGAAAACGTTTAGAAAAAAATATCTTTGGATATTTTAAGGAAAATACAAAAAAAGCGTGGATTTCCCCGAAAAATAATGTTAATATAGTAGTAACAACAACACGAGGAGGAAATCCCATGAATATTGCAGTTGCACAGTCAGGCGGCCCTACCTGCGCCATAAACGCATCTCTTGTAGGTGTTTTCTCAGAGGCTCTGAAAATTGCTGAAATTGATGCTATTTTCGGTTCTATCAACGGCATTGAGGGCATTATCAACGACAACCTTATTAATCTCAAGACTATGATAAGAACCAACGAGGATATTGAGCTTTTAAAGCAAACTCCTTCAACGGTTCTTGGTTCCTGCCGTTATAAGCTTCCCGACCCCGACGAGGCAGGCGAGGTTTATGAAAAGATTATGGCGTGCTTCAGAAAGCATGACATAAAGGCGTTTTTCTATATCGGCGGAAACGACTCCATGGACACCGTGGACAAGCTTTCCCAGTACGCTGAAAAGAACGGTTCCGACGTAAAAATTGTCGGCATTCCCAAAACTATTGACAATGACCTCTGCATTACCGACCACACCCCCGGCTTCGGTTCTGCCGCAAAGTATGTTGCGACCACTGTGCAGGAGATTATCCGTGACAGCTCGGTTTACAGTATCGAATCCGTGACAATCATTGAAATAATGGGACGTCACGCAGGCTGGCTCACTGCTTCTACCTGCGTTTTACGTGCGAACGGCGAGGCTGCTCCTCATCTTATATATCTTCCTGAGTCCGATTTCAATGCCGAAAAGTTCTTAGCTGACGTAAGACGTGAGCAGGCAAAGCACAAGGCGGTTATAATTGCAGTTTCTGAGGGTATGGAGCTGGGTGATGACGAGTTCCGCTCAGGCGCAACCGACAATTTCGGTCACAAGTATCTTTCAGGTGTAGGCAAGCGTCTTGAAAACCTTGTGCGTGATAAAATAGGATGCAAAGCTCGCTCCATTGAGCTTAATGTAATGCAGCGCTGTTCCTCTCATATCTGTTCCAAGACAGATATTGACGAATCCGTTTCTATAGGTGCGGCAGGTGTAAGAGCCGCCATGAAGGGCGAAAGCGGTAAGATGATGTATTTCCGCAGAATAAGCGATGTGCCCTATGTGGTTGAAATCAGCGGTGTACCTGCAGGCGAGGTTGCCAATAAGGAAAAAATGTTCCCTAAGGAATGGATTACTACTGACGGCTGCGACGTTACAGACAACGCACTCAAGTATTTTCTGCCTCTTATTCAGGGCGAAATGGTGCTTGAAAAGAGGAATGGTCTTCCGGTTCATTTCAAGATCAGAGAAGAAATTTTACGTGGATAATACAGAATACCGCAAAGACTTTGTCTTTGCGGTATTATTTACTGCCTGATATAAATTCCCTGTTCTTCGATATATTCCTCCATGGCTTCTTTCATGGATTCTGCCCAGTTTTCGGCAACCTTGCCGTTATCTTCGGAGGATTTTTCATCGGAAATTACTTTTTTATCTGTCATTTCTGCGCCTCTTATACCTGTTCTTCAAGAACCTTGCTTGACTTTGCCTTTTCAAACAGCTCGTCAACACCTTCGGGGGTCTTGCCTGAAATGAGAGAGCCTGCAACAACTGCAAAAAGTGCAAGGATAAATGCAGGGAGGAGAGAGTAGATGCCTGTTGCGCCGCAGAACTGTTCCCAGATTATAACGGAAACACCGCCTGTTATGATACCTGCAACTGCGCCTGTTATGTTCATCTTCTTCCAGAAAAGGGAGAGGAGAATTGCAGGGCCGAAGGCAGCTCCGAGACCTGCCCATGCGTAGGACACAAGACCCATTACAGAGCTTTCGGGGTCGAGGGCAAGCAGGAATGCGAGAATTGATACAACGATAACCGTAGCTCTTGAAATCCACATCTGTGTCTTTTCGCTTGCGTCCTTCTTGATGAGAGCGAAAACGTCAGCTGTTACAGCGGAGGCGGTAACGAGAAGCTGGGAATCGGCTGTACTCATGATAGCGGCTAAGATAGCGCAGAGGATGATGCCTGCAAGAACAGCGGGCATAATGGTAGAGGAGAGGAACATAAAGATACGTTCAGGGTCACCGATAGCATTGAACTGTTCTAAAAGCGCTTCGTTGCCTTCAGCGTGGAGGAATGAGTAGCCTGCAATGCCTACGAATACAGCAGCGCCCAGGGTTACAAATACCCAGATGCAGGCAATGATACGGGACTTCTTGATAAGGTCAGCACTCTTTATTGCCATGAATCTTACAAGAATATGGGGCATACCGAAGTAGCCGAGACCCCATGCAAAACCTGAAA
>CAZGRB010000108.1:0-7417 GCA_964527695.1 uncultured Ruminiclostridium sp. | reverse complement strand
TATGAACAAGAGGTTATTAAAACTATGCCAAGATTTTTTATGGACAGGCTCAGATAAATATTTTTGTTTTAGTGTTGCAAAAAAATAAAAATTATGCTATAATTAATGGGAAATAAAAAAGCGAAAGGATCAGAAAAAATGACCTATAAAGAAAGTTTTATCAAGTTTATGGTAGACAGCGGTGTTCTTACATTCGGCGAGTTTACCCTCAAGAGCGGCAGAATTTCTCCTTATTTTATGAATTCGGGAAATTACAACACAGGCGCACAACTTGCAAAGCTGGGTGAATTTTATGCTGAATGCATTCACGACAACGGCATTGAATTTGAAACTCTGTTCGGACCTGCGTACAAGGGTATTCCTCTTGCAGTTGCAACAGCCACAGCTCTTTACAACAAATTCGGAATTGATGTAAATTATTCTTTTGACCGTAAAGAAGCAAAGGACCACGGCGAAGGCGGAATGATTGTCGGAAAGCAGCTTGTTGACGGTGAGAAGGTTGTGATTATTGAAGATGTTATGACATCGGGTAAGGCACTTCGTGAGGTTCTTCCAAAGCTTAAGGCTGCGGCTGATGTAAATGTTGCAGGTATGGTAATTCAGGTTGACCGAATGGAAAAAGGTCTTAATTCAGATAAATCCGCCGTTCAGGAGGTTAGCTCCGAATTCGGTATCAATATTTATTCCATTGTAAATATCAATGATATTATTGAAGCAATTGAAAACGGTGTTGTTGAAGGCAAGGAATATCTTGAGTCCATGAAGAAATACCGCAGCACATACGGCGTAGAGTAATAAAAATAAACGGATAACCTCTTTGAAAGAGGTTGTCCGTTTTTAAATCAGGAGGTATCGCATGAGTATAAAGTGGCTGTTTTTTGATGTGGGTTCAACACTTGTTGATGAAACGGATTGTTACAATCAACGTATAAGAGATGTTATTGACGGTACTGATATTACTTTTGAACAGTTCAATGAAAAACGAATTGAATTTACAAAACAGAATCTAAAAGGAGATCTTGAAGCAATAAAATTCTTCGGGCTTCTGAAGACACCATGGCATAAAGAGCTTGAAAAGCCTTATCCCGATGCAGAAAATTTACTCAGACGGCTTTCTGAAATTGACTACAAAATAGGAATCATAGCCAATCAATCGGCAGGAACGGCAGAAAGACTTGAAAAATGGGGACTTATGAAGTATATACGACTTGTTTTGTCTTCTGCCGAAGAATCTGTGGCAAAACCTGACCCTGAAATTTTTCTCCGTGCACTCAACCGTGCAAAATGCAAACCCTGCGAAGCTGTTATGATCGGTGACAGACTGGATAATGATATTTATCCAGCAAAAAAGCTGGGTATGAAAACTGTCTGGGTAAAGCAGGGAATTGCCTCTTATCAGAAGCCGCAGAGTGATGCTTATATGGCTGATTTTACCGTAAATTCACTCCCCGAAATTATAGATATATTTATGTAAAAAAGCCCGAATTTATCGGGCTTTTTTGCTGGCGGAAGCGGTGGGATTCGAACCCACGGTACCGTGAGGTACAACTGATTTCGAGTCAGTCCCGTTATGACCACTTCGATACGCTTCCATACAATTTGCTTAATCATTATACAACCTTTTTTAAAAAAAGTCAATATCCAGCACTTAATTCTTCATAATATTTCAAAAAATAATTGAAATTTAATTGCATTTGTGCTATAATAAATAATGTATTATGTTCTGCGGTCTATGTATATATTTTTGTTTTTTTCTGATAATAAAATTAAGAATTTTCAGAAAGGACAATATTTATGAATAACTGCGAAGAAGAAAAGAATAACAACGAAGAATCTGCTCAGGAGCAGCAGACACAGCAGATAATTGAGTCAGGTATAGTTTCGATGCCTAATGCCAAGCACTATATCCATTGCCTTACTATTATCGGTCAGATCGAGGGGCATTATATCCTGCCGCCTCAGAATAAGACCACAAAGTATGAGCATATAATTCCTGCGCTTGTCGCAATTGAGCAGGACAGGAATATTGAAGGCCTGCTTATTATTCTTAATACCGTCGGCGGCGATGTTGAAGCCGGTCTTGCTATTGCGGAGCTTATTGCGGGAATGGAGAAGCCTACGGTTTCGATTGTTGTTGGCGGCGGTCATTCTATCGGCGTGCCTCTTGCGGTAAGTGCGAAAAAGAGCTTTATTGTTCCATCTGCAACAATGACGATACATCCTGTACGTATGAATGGTCTTGTACTGGGAATTCCTCAGACGCTTTCGTATTTTGACCGTATGCAGGAGCGTATTACTAATTTTGTTACCCGCAACAGCAATATTTCTGCCGATAAATTCCGTGAGTTTATGCTTAAAAAGGATGAGCTTGTTATGGATGTGGGGTCTGTTGTAGACGGTGAAACGGCGGTTTCCGAAGGACTTATCGACCATCTGGGCGGTTTGTCTGCGGCGATTGAATGTCTGTACGGTCTTATTGAAGAGAAACAGGAGGAAAACCCGTGCTGATTCATTCTATTGTTTCCGAAAGCGACATATTCTTTACAGACAGCGTTGCACAGCCTGTTTTCAGAAATATTAGCGGCGGATTGCTTGAAATTGATAATCAAAACGGCATTCGGCAGGTCAAACGCCTGTATTCAACGAACCCGTATCTGTATCTTGATAAAAGGTACCAGCCGTACAGCAATATATAAAAACGCAGACAATTGTCTGCATACATAATGAAAGGGTTATAACATGGACTTATTTTCTATTATCATTCAGGGTATTATTCAGGGACTTACTGAGTTTTTACCTGTTTCAAGCTCAGGGCATCTTTCTGTTGTCCAGCATTTTATGAATATGGGAGAAGAAAGCCTTATTGTTTCAATTGTTCTTCATCTCGGTACACTTCTTGCGGTTTTCTGTGCTTTTTACAAAACCATCTGGGGAATGGTAAAGGAATTTTTTCTTACTGTGAAGGATATTTTTACAGGTAAATTTTCATGGAAGAATATGAACGATAACCGTCGTCTTATGTTTATGGTTATTATAGCAACACTTATCCTTGTTCCTGTATACTTTTTCAAAGAATTTTTCACTTCTTTGGAGGGGGATGGTGATATAATCTTTGAGGGTTGTGCATTTATTTTCACTGCAATTCTTCTTTTCCTGTCAGACGCCTGTGTCAAGGGCTTCAAGACAGGCAAGGATATGACTATAAAAGACGCTGTTACAGTCGGTTTGTTCCAATGCGTAGCGCTTTTCCCTGGAGTATCACGTTCAGGCAGCACTACAACAGCAGGTCTTTTCTGCGGCCTCACGAGGGAAACAGCGGTTACATACTCGTTTATACTCGGAATTCCTGCTATTCTCGGCGGAAGCGTGCTTGAACTGGGTGATGCAGTTTCGTCCGGAATGGAACTGGATATAGTTCTTCTTGTGGTCGGGTTCTGTGCTGCTGCGGTTACGGGTTTTCTGTCTATTGCTCTTGTAAAGCTCATTATAAAGCATGATAAATTCAAGATTTTCGGTATCTATACATTAATTCTTGGTATCCTCTGTGTCGGATACGGAATATTTGAGTATGTAACAAATATTCATTTCTATATTGCAACATAAAAAGGAAGGAAGTCAAAAATGGCTGAAACCAAAAAGGGAACATCTGCAAAAAACAGTTCCAGGCAGTCGACAAATGCTGCCGACAAAAGAAAAGCAGAAATGCTGAAAAAGAATGCCGAGCGCAGGCACATAACCTCTATTATATTGTTTGCCGTAGGAATACTCGTACTTGCGTTTACACTTTTCGGCACAACGGAGGGTGAAAATCTTTCTGCATGGGACGGAATACATACATTCATATTGGGAATATTCGGTATATCGGCATTTCTTGTCGGTCCCATACTTATATATATCGCTGTTATGATTTCTGCTGATCGTACAAAGGCGACAATTTCAAAGCGTATGATTCAGCTTCTGCTTATGATTCTTCTTATCAGTGCAGCCGCACAGGTTATTTTTGTGGGAGCAGTAACCAATCCCGAAATTGAAGAATCCACACTTTCGGACACAATAGAATATGCCTACAACAACGGTATTCAGTATAAGGGCGGCGGTGTTATCGGCCTTGTACTGGGTGCTCTCCTTATGCTTTTCGGCAAGGCAGGCGCTATAATAATCCTTATTCTTATTGCGTTTGTAATTTTTATGATTATGAGCAATATGAGTCTTGTTGATTTGTTTATTAATATTTCAAAGCCGCTAAAAAAGGCTGGTGCCATAGCAAAAGAAAAACATGAGCTCTATCGTGAAGAAAAGGAAGTTGCCGAGGAAGAACGCAGACGCAGGGAAGAAGAAGCAAGACAGAACAGGCACTCTGAAAAAGACCGCCAGATGGCTGAAGAACATCTCAAACAGCTTACTGAAGAAGAAAAACGTGCCAGAAAATTTGCTGCAATTGCTAATGTTACCACGAATGCACGTATTGAGTCAGGTGAAAAAATTGAAAAGGAATCTTTAGAAAAGCCTGAAGAACCGAATCCTGTGGAGGTTCAGAAAAAAGAAAGCCGTGAATTTCAGAAGGATCTTAATGATTACCTGAAAGGAAAGATTGATAAAAAGGACGAGCCTGTCCATATTCAGGAAACAGTTGATACTGTTAAGATTGAAAAGCCGGCTCCGACAGACGGACCTTACAGTCCTGACGGACCTTTCTTTGCCGATGAAACAGATACAGTCGCAAGACCTTTTAATGAAGCAGTCAAGCGTGAAAGCCTCGTAGGCTCTGCAAAGCCTGAAGCTGCAGCAGAACAGCCTGCTGAAAAGGATTCGGGCGATGAAATTGTAACCGCTATTGAAGATTTCAGGAAAGAACAGGCAGAGCAGCAGAAAATTGCTGAAGAAAACGGCGAAAAGGTTATTGCTACTGTTATTAAAACCGATGATGATGGCCAGGAACGTTTCAGTGAAATTGTTTCCAACGCTGAACAGTATCATGTTCCGCCAAGCGAGCTACTCAATGATGTAATCCACGAGCGTTCAGATGAGGATATAAACGCTGAAATTCAGGCAAATGCTGAAACCCTTGTAAATACACTCAAAAGCTTTGGAGTCGAAACAAAGTTTTTGGAAGCAGCACGAGGCCCATCTGTTACACGTTATGAGCTTCAGCCTGCAATGGGTGTGAAGATTTCCAAGATTACAGGTCTTGTTGACGATATTGCGCTTAATCTTGCAACCGCAGGTGTTCGTATCGAAGCTCCTATTCCAAATAAGGCGGCCGTCGGTATCGAAGTTCCGAATAAAAAGGTGGATTCTGTGCCTTTCCGTGAAATGGTTGAAAGCAAAGCTTTTGCTGAAACCACCAGCAAGCTCGGTGCAGTACTCGGTAAGAGTATTTCGGGTGATGTTGTAATTGCTGATATTGCAAAAATGCCTCACATTCTTATTGCAGGTACAACAGGTTCGGGTAAGTCCGTATGCGTCAATTCGATTATCATGAGTATTCTGTTCAGGTCAACTCCTGATGATGTACGTCTGCTTATGATTGACCCAAAAGCTGTTGAATTTATGATTTATAACGGTATTCCGCATCTGCTTATTCCTGTTGTGACCGACCCCAAGAAGGCGGCAGGCGCACTTGCGTGGGCAGTTACCGAAATGCTGAACAGATATAAGCTGTTCTCCGAGACTAATGTAAGAGATTTAGCAGGCTACAATGCTCTCGCAAAGAAGACCGAGGGTATGCAGACTATGCCGCAGATTGTTATATTCATTGACGAGTTAGCCGACCTTATGATGGCTTCTCCCGGGGAAACCGAGGACAGTATCTGTCGTCTTGCGCAGATGGCACGTGCTGCAGGTATGCACCTTGTTATAGCGACACAGAGACCTTCTGTTAATGTAGTTACAGGTGTTATCAAGGCAAATATCCCCAGTCGTATTGCACTCAAGGTTGCTTCTCAGGTTGACAGCCGTACAATCATAGACAGCGCAGGTGCCGAAAAGCTTCTCGGTAAGGGCGATATGCTTTATTTCCCTGTGGGAATGCCAAAGCCTCTGCGTGTTCAGGGATGCTGGGTGTCTGACAAGGAAGTTGAACGTGTTGTTGATTTCATAAAGAATTCCTTTATTCTTGATTATGACCAGAGTGTTATTGATGAAATTGAAAAACAGGCTGAGCTTGCCGCTCAGAAGGATGCGAAGGGCAGAGATTCCGACGATGATGACGGCGATATCAACGTAAACGATGAAAAGCTTGACGAAGCAATTGAAGCAGTAATCGAGGCAGGACAAGCAAGCACCTCATACCTTCAGAGAAAGCTGAAGCTCGGTTACGGCAGAGCAGCTCGCCTTATAGACACCATGGAAAGCCTTGGTATTGTAGGCGGCTACGAGGGCAGTAAGCCTCGTCAGGTGCTTATGACCAAGCAGGAATGGTATGAACGAAAGATGAACAAGGAGGATTAATATGTCCTGTACAGAATCTGTAATACTCACTAATATGTGCATGATTTATGACGATGACAAAGTTCTCGTTCAGGACAAGCGTGATGACAGCTGGGGAGGGGTAACCTTTCCCGGTGGTCATGTTGAACACGGCGAATCCTTTACTGATGCGGTAATCCGTGAGATTTACGAAGAAACAGGGCTTACAATATCCTGTCCTCAGTTATGCGGTATAAAGAACTGGTTCAACAACGACGGTTCAAGATATGTGGTATTGTTCTATAAAACAGATAAATTCTCAGGTGAAATCACATCTTCCGATGAGGGCGAAATTTTCTGGACAACTGTTGACGAAATGAAGAAAATGAAGCTTGCTGACGGCATGGATATGATGCTGGAATTGTTTCTGAATGAAAATATCAGTGAAATGTGTTTTGAAAAAGAAAACGATAAGTGGATTGCCCTATTGAAATAGGCGAGGAGTGATTACAATGAAGCACTGCGGAACACAGAAAATTGAAACCGAAAGACTTATACTACGGCGTTTTGAATCATCTGATTATCTGTCTATGTATAATAATTGGGCGTCTGACCCTGATGTTTCAACATTTCTCACATGGCCGACTCATACAGATGCAGATGTTTCACGTGATGTAATCAACGATTGGGTCAGTTCGTATAAAAATGATAATTTTTATCAGTGGGCAATTGTTTTAAAAAATGAAACCGACAACCCATTTGGCTCAATATCCGTTGTTTTTACCGATGAAAATACACTTACATTTGAAATCGGGTATTGTATTGGAAAGAGATACTGGCGCAAAGGAATTACAAGCGAAGCACTTTCGGCGGTTATTGATTTTCTGTTTGATAATACCGATGTAAACCGTATTGAGGCGGTTCACGATGTGAATAATCCCAATTCGGGAAAAGTAATGAAAAAATGCGGTATGACTTTTGAAGGAACGCATCGTCAGGGGCTTAGAAA
>CAZGRB010000107.1:0-7528 GCA_964527695.1 uncultured Ruminiclostridium sp. | reverse complement strand
ATAGTGAAAATAATGATAAGTGTACAATAGGCGAAGCTATATTTTAACACATAATGCCACGAAAGGACCACCCTATGAACGAAAAATTTTCCCGTACCGCCCTTATGTTCGGCGAAGAGGCAATGGAACGCCTTAAAAATTCCCGTGTTGCCGTTTTCGGTATCGGCGGCGTAGGCGGTCACGCCTCGGAAGCCCTTGTACGAAGCGGAATCGGCACGCTTGACCTTATAGATAACGATGAGGTCAGCGTGTCCAACATAAACCGTCAGCTTTATGCCCTTGACAGCACCGTAGGTATGGCAAAGGTAGACGCCGCAAAGGCACGTGTTTCCGATATAAATCCTGATTGTAAGGTGAACACTTACAAGTGCTTCTTTATGCCCGACACCGCCGATAATTTCGACTTTACACAGTATGATTACGTTATCGACGCAATCGACACCGTCACAGGCAAGCTTGAAATCATAAAGCGTGCCAAGGCGGCAGGCGTCCCTGTCATCACCTCAATGGGAGCAGGCAACAAGCTTGACCCCAGCGCATTCCGTGTGGCTGACATATCGAAAACAAAGGTCTGCCCCCTTGCAAGAGTAATGCGCTACGAGCTTAAAAAGCTGGGAATAAAGGACGTAAAGGCTGTATATTCCGAGGAAGAGCCCATAAAACCGGCCGTAAATCCCGATGACCCGCAGGCTGAGTTCCGCCGCAGTATTCCTGCATCGAACGCTTTCGTGCCGTCCGTTGCGGGACTTATTATAGCAGGTGAGGTTATAAAGGATTTAGTCGGCATAAAATAAGGAGAGTGTATGAAGCTTTTTCAGAGCAGAAAATCAAGAATTGCCCTTGCCGCCGAGCTTATAATGCCGTGGCTTACGCTTATATGCGGTATACCTGCTTTTTATTACTGGCAGAAGGCGCAGGAGGAATGGCATATTGAATATAACAGTGAAGCATATTTCCGTGCAAGTGAAATGTTTGATATGTTCTTCAATGCCGCAATGGTAATCGGCGTTGCGGTAATTATTGCCGAGGTTATTATTTCCCTTGTTTCACTGGTGCTTATGATAATTTCAATTACAAAAAAGACAAAGTGTGTTACCTATAGTATGCTTACATTGTTCCTATGTTCCGCTCCCTGCATTCTGGGTACGGGAATACTTATGTTCCTGATTCTGACTTTTACGTATGGAATGGGTGTCTGACAGGGTGAGAAATATAATTCTCACCCTGTTTTTATATCAATTTACCGCATTAAAACAAAATTTTCATTTTCTATTGCTATTTGCCCTGTTTTGTGGTAGAATTAACCTGTAAAATTTCGCATAATCTCACTTTTATATAAGGAGTGTCGCAATGAAGAAAATAATATCCCTGATAACCTTGTGTGCAGTGCTTTTGTCATCCTGCAGCACAGAATATCCTGACCGTCAGACCTCTGATACAACTCCTGAGGTAACGGATACCGAAACAGCTGATACATCGGAAACAATAACCGCCGATGAAGCTGTTCAGGAAAAAGGAACAATCGCAGGAACTACAGCGGAAACGACCGCTTCGGACAGCATCACTTCCGCAGCCGCAACCTCCGCAGACGTAACAACATCTGCACCTGCCGCAACCGCAACCGCAGTCACCACCCGGAAGCCTTCCTCATCCGCTTCTTCTTCGGAGCTTTCGGCTTATGCAACTGAGTATGAGGGCAGGGAGCAGACTTCAGCCTATAACTACGGCGAAGCTCTCCAGAAATCCATACTTTTCTATGATTTACAGCGAACAGGCGACCTTCCTGACGATTTCCGTTCAAACTGGCGCGGTGATTCATGTCTTAATGACGGTTCTGACGCAGGACTTGATTTAAGCGGAGGCTTTTTGGACGCTGGCGACAATGTCAAGTTCAATCTGCCTATGTCCTATACCTGCACCATGCTTTCATGGTCTGTAATTGAGGATTATGATTCATACGAGGAAAGCGGACAGCTTTCATATATTCTTGACAATATCCGCTGGGGCAATGATTATTTCATAAAATGTCATCCCGAAGCGAATGTCTATTACTATCAGGTAGGAGACGGAGGTGCAGACCACAGCTTCTGGGGAAGTGCCGAGGTTGTTGAAGCGCAGATGAGCCGTCCCAGCTACAAGGTTGACCTGAACAACGGCGGCTCTACCGTTGCCGCAAGTACAGCGGCTTCGCTGGCTTCTGCGGCAGTTGTCTTCAAGAACAGTGATTCTGCATACTCACAGGAATGCTTAAAGCATGCAAAGGAGCTTTTTACCTATGCGGAAACAGTAAAGAGCGATTCGGGCTATACTGCCGCAAACGGCTTCTACACATCGAACAGCGGCTTCAAGGATGAGCTTGCATGGTCGGCTTACTGGCTGTACAAAGCCACAGGAGACAGTACATATCTTGAAAAGTCAAAACAGTACCTCTCTGAAACAAGCGGAGACTATAAGTGGGCGCATTGCTGGGATGATGTTTCCTATGGTACGGCACTTATGCTTGCAATTGAAACAGGAGAGCAGACATATAAGGACAGAATCGAAAAGCACCTTAATTACTGGCTCAACGAAATAAAGTATACACCGAAGGGACTTGCATGGCTTGACCAGTGGGGTGCGTTAAGATATGCAACAACAACAGCGTATCTTGCCCTTGTATATGCGGACAGCGACGCCTGCCCTGCAGATATGAAAACTGCATATAACGATTTTGCAAAATCCCAGATTGATTACGCTTTAGGCAGTTCGGGCAGAAGCTATGTTATCGGCTACGGTGAGAACAGTCCGCAGAATCCTCATCACAGAACAGCTCACGGTGCATATTCAAACAATATCTCAGAGCCTGCCGAAACGCAGCATATCCTTTTCGGAGCGCTTGTAGGCGGCCCTGACAGTAATGATAACTATACAGACGACAGAAACAATTACATAAACAACGAGGTTGCCTGTGACTATAATGCAGGCTTCACAGGCGCGCTTGCAAAGCTTTACAAAACCTACGGCGGAAAGACTCTTGTCAATTTCGGCGCCGTTGAAGAACAGGGCGAAGAGGAGCTTTATGCCGAGGCGACAGTCAATGTATACGGACAGGATTTTATTGAAATAAAAGCAATGGTTTACAACAAGACCACAACGCCTGCCCGTGTAACCGATGACCTGAAGCTCTGCTATTTCTTTGATATTTCCGAAATTGTTGCAGCAGGCGGCTCGGCTTCCGATTTGCAGGTAACCACAAACTATATGCAGGGTGGTTCCGCAAGTGATGTAATGTGCTGGAACGAAGAAAAGAATCTTTACTATGTAGCAATCGACTTTACAGGTGTAAATATCTACCCGGGCAGTCAGGAAAGCTACAAGAAGGAAGTTCAGTTCCGTATCCGCAATACAGGTGGTGTATGGGACAACTCCAACGACCCGTCATATATGGATGTTGCGGGCGTTTCATCGGGCACCCTTACAAAGGCATACAATATGGCTCTTTATGAGGGTAATACTCTTGTTTTCGGACTTGAGCCAAACGAATCAAATACAGGTGTAAGGATTGAATCCGTAAGCGGCAATAATAATCAGAATAACGGCAACAATAACAATCAGAATAACAACACCCAGCAGGCACAGCCCTCCGCACCTGCAACCAACGTATCCGACAAGGGTACTGTAAGCGTTGAGCTTTCCCAGCAGGCAACACAGGGCAATAACAACACAATAGCCTTTACAATCAAGGTGAAGAACACAGGCAGTACAGGAATTGACTTAAGCAAGCTTACAATTGATTACCTCTTTACAAAGGACGGCAGTCAGGAGCTTGCATTCTGGTGCGACTATGCGGACATTTCGGGCAGCAGCTATATGGCGTGCACCGACACTGTAAGCGGCAGCTTCGGCTCTGCAAGCGGCGATAATGCCGACACAAAATGCACAATGACAAGCAGCGGTGTGCTTGCAGGCGGAGATACTCTCCAGATTCAGGCAAGAATTACAAAATCCGACTGGTCAAACTTCGACCTCGGCAATGACTACTCTTCGGGTAAGTCCGAAAATATCAGGGTTACATACAACGGAAAGGAATTACAGTAATGAAAATAGCGGAAATGTTCGGTAAGGGAAAAACCATACTCTCCTTTGAGGTTTTTCCTCCCAAGAAAACAAGCAGTATTGAAACAGTCTACAATACAATTGAACAGCTCACAGACCTGAAGCCTGCCTATATCAGCGTAACCTACGGCGCAGGCGGCAATCTCGCAAACAACTCTACCTGTGAAATTGCTTCCGCAATCAAGAACAAGTACAATACCGAAGCTATGGCGCACGTTACCTGTGTGAATTGTTCAAAGTCCGACCTTGAAACTATTTTAGGCCGCTTCAATGAAGCAGGGATTGAAAATATCCTTGCGCTCCGTGGTGATATCAACCCCGATGTTCCTCCGAAAACCGATTTCAGGTATGCAAGCGAGCTTGTGACATTCATAAAGGAACACGGCGATTTCGGCATTTCAGGTGCCTGCTATCCCGAGGTACACGCAGAAGCACCCGATATGATTACTGATATTCTCAATCTGAAGAAAAAGGTTGATGCAGGTGCCGAAACGCTTGTAACCCAGCTTTTCTTTGAAAATAAAGCGTTCTATGACTTCCGCGACAAGGCAAGAATCGCAGGAATCAATGTTCCTATTTCCGCAGGCATTATGCCTGTAACAAACAAGAGTCAGATTGAACGTATGGTTACAATGTGCGGTGCAAGTCTGCCTCAGAAATTCACAAAGATGATTCAGAAATATGAATTCAATCAGGAGGCGCTTATCGACGCAGGTATCGCTTATGCTGCCGACCAGATTGTAGACCTTATTTCAAACGGCGTCGAGGGTATTCATCTCTATACAATGAACAACCCTTATGTTGCAAGAAAAATTACAGAAATCATAGGAAAGCTTCTCTGATGAATAAAAGGAATGAAGCACTCCGCTATCTCGGCTACAAGGGCGAGCCTGATTCTCAGACGGCTCTGCTCCTTGACCGTGCGGAAAAGGAGCTTTCCGCTGTAAATCCCGCATTCTGCTGCCGTATTGTGGAAAAAAGCGAATGCGGAATGCTTTTACAGGGGAATGATATAAGGAAACATCTTTCGGACTGTGAAAGAGTCATAATTTTTGCCGCAACCCTCGGTGCGGTCTTTGAAAAACTTATCCGTACTGCGGAAATCATCAATATGGCGTACGCTGTTGTACTGGATGCTTACGGAAGTGCATTTATTGAGGATTACTGCGACAGGTTCGAAGCTGTGCTTAAAGAAAAAACAGGCGGCTTCTTCACCTGGCGTTACAGTCCCGGTTACGGTGATTATCCCATTTCGATGCAGTCGGATTTTATCCGCTTCTTGTCTGCGGATAAAAAGATAGGACTTACTGCAACGGAAAACCATATTCTCATTCCCCGCAAATCCGTAACGGCGATTATCGGTATCAGCAAAAAGGAAGAGCGATCAGAAAAAAGCAGCTGTGAATGCTGTAATATAAAAGAAACGTGTAAATTCAGAAAGGACGGACAAGGCTGTGGACGTAAAAACATTACTTGAACGTGAATATATAATTCTTGACGGCGGTTTCGGCACAGAAATGCAGAAAAGAGGCATGAAGCCAGGTGAAACCTCTGAAATTATGAACTTTAAAATGGAGGACGAGGTGTGCGCTGTCCTGCGTTCATACGTTGAAGCAGGCTCGGATATTGTAAGCGCAAACACCTTCGGTATCAACCGTTTTAAAATGAAGGATACAGGCTACACTGTAGCTGAAACAGTAAACAAGGCCCTTGACATTGCAAAGAAAGCCGTAAGCGGCAGCGATACTCTTGTAGCACTTGACATCGGCCCTATCGGACAGCTTTTAGAACCTACAGGCACACTCAGCTTTGAGGAAGCATATGACATCTTTGCGGAAATCATCAAAGCGGCAGGAGACAAGCCCGACCTTATCGTAATCGAGACAATGACCGACCTTTACGAAATAAAGGCGGCGCTTCTTGCGGCAAAGGAAAACTCTGATTTACCTGTATTCACATATATGACCTTTGAAAAGAACGGCAGAACCTTTACAGGCTGTTCACCCTCCGCAATGGCGGTTACCCTTACCGCTCTGGGTGCTGACGCAATCGGCGTGAACTGCTCCCTTGCGCCTACTGAGCTTTACGAAACTGTTTCTGAAATTGCAAAGTGGACAAATCTCCCCCTTGTAGTAAAGGCAAACGCAGGTCTTCCTGACCCTGTAACAGGGGAATACAGCGTTTCCGCACAGCAGTTTGCTGAAGATTATAAATATTTCCGTGATATGGGCGTTAAAATCTACGGCGGCTGCTGCGGTACATCCCCCGAATATATCCGTGAAATAAAGAAGCTTCTCAGCGAAAAAGCTCCCGAAAAACGTACCGTTCCCGAAATCCCTGCCGTTGTGTGCAGCTACGCAAAAACTGTTGATATTACCGCTCCCAGAATTATCGGCGAGCGTATCAACCCTACAGGTAAGAAGCTTTTCAAGGAAGCTCTCAGAAACAATGATATTAACTATATTTTAAATCAGGCACTTGAGCAGACAAATGCAGGTGCGGACATCCTTGATGTCAACGTTGGTCTCCCCGAAATTGACGAAAAGGAAATGATGGTGCGTGTTATAAAGGCACTGCAGGGAATTACCGACGCCCCCTTGCAGATTGACAGCACAAAGCCTGATGTAATCGAAGCGGCACTGCGTGTTTACAACGGCAAGGCGATTGTAAATTCTGTAAACGGCGAGGACGAAACCCTTGACGCAATCCTTCCCGTAGTAAAAAAATACGGTGCGGCGGTAGTAGGTCTCACCCTTGATAAGGGCGGCATTCCTTTTGCGGCAGAGGACAGATTCGCTGTTGCTGAAAAAATCGTAAACCGTGCCGCAGAGTACGGAATCCCCGCAAGTGATATATACATCGACTGCCTCACCCTTACCGCAAGTACCGAACAGGCGGCGGCAATGGAAACATTAAAGGCTGTAGCAATGGTAAAGGAAAAGCTGGGCGTGAAGACAGTTCTCGGCGTTTCCAACATTTCCTTTGGTCTGCCTACCCGTGAGCTTGTAAACAGTACATTCCTGTCAATGGCACTTTTAAGCGGTCTTGACCTGCCGATTATCAACCCCAACATTGCGGCAATGTCAGGTGCGGTTTTCGCATACCGTGTGCTTAAGAATATTGATAAGAATTCCGTTGAATATATTGAACGCTTCGGCGGTGAAGCTACGGCAAAGCCTGCAGTGCAGAAATCCGAAATCACTCTTGCTTATGCAATCGAAAAGGGCCTTCGTGACGAGGCGGCAAGCCTTACGGAAAAGCTTCTGGAAACAGAAGACTCAATGAATATCATCAACAATCACCTTATTCCTGCTCTTGACCGTGCAGGCGCGGACTTTGAAAAGGGCAGAATCTTCCTGCCCCAGCTTATTCTTTCCGCAAATGCCGCACAGGGCTGCTTCGGCGTTATCAAGGCGAAAATGCAGAGCGGTGC